>CAZFLA010000021.1:0-34597 GCA_964519405.1 uncultured bacterium | reverse complement strand
GGATGCAACCCTAAGTTCCTGAGCTATGACAACTATTCTATGGTGGAAAATGGCGGATTCCTTGACGACCAGTTCTATGCCAACCTGGAAGACATGCGCAAGAAGTCGCTGGAGTATAACCTGCCATTTTGGAATATCGTCCTTGGCAACTGTCACTTCACTTATCTACAGCCTTCCCAAGCGACCATCAATGTTCAGGCTTTTTCAAGTTTAGCGTATGGTGTTCGCGGCTTGTCGTATTTCACCTATTATGCTCCTATCTCTGGCAACTATCGTTTAGCTGCCATCGACCAGTTTGGTAACAGAACCGATACTTGGAAATATATCCGTTTGGTCAACTTGCAGATACATAAACTGGCTCCAACTTACCTTAAGCTCAAGAGCGTAAATGTGTTTCACACCAACGGCAAGTTGCCTCGATTGTGCTCTGGAATTGAAACAAGCAAGTTCATGAAGAAAGTTGAAGGAGCTAACCTATTGGTTGGTGAGTTCTCTAGCCCAGACAACAACCCATACATCATTGTCGTTAATAAAAGCATCACTAACAGCACCTGGTTCAGTGTTGAGTTCAAAGATGCTGGCCAAGTGATGGCAGTCAACTCCTACCGTGGAACCAGCATGGTTCATGGTGGTGAAAACTGCTTCCTAGCACCAGGCCAAGGGATGATGCTTTACCTTAAGAAAGACAAGTAATTGCGGTAGTCACTCTGGCTATCGGATAACTAGATAACTGTAATCAATGAGGAGAGTAGATAATGCGCTCAACAGCTATCGTGATCGGATGTTTGTTGGCTGCCAGTTTAGCAGTCAATGCTCAAACGAAAAAGGAGACGAACATGTACACTAAAGGACGCGTTGGCGCCCATGAGTTTATGATCTTTCCGTGGGGAAGTATGCCAGGTGAAGGTGAGGAAGGCAGCTACCTGCCTGATGGTTTAGCTGGAGCAAAGCCCACTTGGGACAGCACGATGAAGGATCTTTGGGAATGCGGATTTAACGCCACCGGTTTCACATCGGCGAGTGCTATTCCTGCAGCGAAGAAATATGGGTTGGGTGTGTTTCTGCACAACAATCCTATGAACCCAAACATGACAGATAGCCAGGCTTATGAGGCTGTCTCCAAGTTGGTGAAGTCATATCAGGATGATCCCACCGTAGTGGGTTTGTATATCCGTGATGAGCCCAACTCCGCAGACTTTGGCCATCTTGGCATCATGTCGCGTGCGGTTCAAAAAGCCAGCTCCAATCTGCTGCCATACCTAAACCTGTTGCCTGACTACGCATCAAATGGTCAGCTTGGTGCAGACAGCTACGCCGAGTATATCGACAGATTCGTTAAAGAATGCAACCCCAAGTTCTTGAGCTACGACAACTACTCGTTGTTTGAGGGCAAAGGTCTAGCGGAGGATCGGTTCTTTACCAACCTAGAGTCGATGCGAGCAAAGGGACTGCAGTATAACCTGCCGTTCTGGAACATCGTGCTTGGCAACTGTCATTTTGAGTATCAAGAGCCATCACAGGCAACCATTAACGTCCAGGTGTGGTCAAGCTTAGCATATGGTGCTAAGGGCATCAGTTACTTCACATACTATGCACCGTTGATTGGCAACTATCGCTTAGCATCGATTGATCAGTTCGGTTTCCGAACCAAAACATGGGAATATGTTCGGTTCATGAACCTTCAGATTCATCAGCTGGCTCCAACATACATGAAGCTGAAGAGCGTGAATGTATTCCACACAGGCAATGTGCCAAAAAGCTGCAGCGGATTGGCTAGCAGCCACTTCCTGAATTCTATTGACGGCAACAACCTGTTGGTTGGTGAGTTCATTGGGCCAAACAACACGCAATACCTAATTGTGGTTAACAAGAGCACAACAAACAGCACATGGTTCAACCCAGCCTTCAAGGATAAGGGTACCGTGATGTGCGTGAACGCCTACCGCGGTATTGAATGGGGCTTCACTGGAGAGAACCTCTATCTTGCACCAGGTCAAGGCATGATGCTTTACCTTAAGAAGTAGTCATCGTTCTAAGCGCCGCAGGATCCCATTCTGCGGCGCTTACCTAACCCATTAAACCCCTTCGACCCACCGCACTTTATCTATTGCAGCCCAGAGACCTGCTGGTTTACCAGCAGAATCGGTCAATAAATCCTGTATCATCTCCCATTTCATTAAAACATTGCGTTTATATGCCATAATAACAATTGATAGAAACCATATCAGTCATCCCAACAGTTGCCTAGCTTGTGATTCCTTGATACTTCGGCATATGTATGGCAGATGACTGTGTTATGAGTTCAAACAGGGGATGTTCAGCAGCCAGGCACTTCTTTAGTCTTGTTGTGATCACCAACAACCAAGAATGCAATGAGAATCCGGAGAGCGGCCAATCTGAATACCAAATTCATAGTCACCCAAAAGGAACATAAAATGGACAATAAAAGCCCCTTTAGTGATGAAGAGATTGCCGAAATACTCGGGGTGCCAATTGAGGCTCTCCAAACAAAGCCGATAGATTTCAACAAAATCAGGGAACCATTAGATTCGGAAACTGTGTCTCGTTTGTTTTGTGAACAATGTGGGCTTTACCACATTGTTTCACCTGAAATGGCCCGACAGCTGGGCATTGAGTATACAGCATCGGAAATTGGCAGTTTCTATATAACGACTGTAGGTTGCCCCTTTTGTAGGGGGATAATAGCCTATTTTGGGCCAGAAAAATATGAGATTCCTGTTGATGGCCCCTCTGAATGATGAAGCAAATCACGCCCTGTGTCTTCGCTTGACTTCAAATATGATAGATCTGCTGCCGAATAATGAGGAGCTTTGCCTCATTGATGCAGATTGAAGTAACAATGGTTTGAAAGCGAGTGGCTGTGATATTTTGATTTTCAACCACAACCCCTTGCATTCGTATAAAATACATGCCATACTAAAATCACTATGAAACACATGGCGTTGCGACAACTTAATACGTCAGCTACGAGCTGGCAGTGGTGGTGGTCTTCTTTAGGGGGAACCTCTGCCAAGCGCTGACGTCAACTCGGTATTCAGGCCGCTAGCTGGTTCCACCAGCAGCGGCCTTTTTTTGTAACTTAATCAACAATAAGAGGCCAAGGGGGTAACCCCAAGGCCTCTTTAAGCATTTCTAGGGAGTCTAAAATGCAAAGTATACAACCAAATTACGAGCAGTTCTGCAATATCGCACAACCCGGCAGTGTGATACCTGTCTACCGGGAGATCCTAGCCGATATGGAGACGCCGGTATCGGCCTACCGCAAACTCGCTGCCCCGGGCGCTGGCTTCCTTCTGGAATCTGTTGAGGGCGGAGAGCGAATCGGACGGTATTCCTTCCTGGGCACCGGTATTTCCGATGTAATGGAGATACGCGTGAAGGACGGTTTGAACCCCGTTCCTGACATCCGCAAGAAGCTGTTATCACGAAACTACATCGCAAACCCCGATTTGCCGCGGTTTTGCGGTGGTTGTGTGGGATATATGGGTTATGACACGGTTCGCGGTTTTGAGGATCTGCCCCATACACCTAAAGATGACCAAAACCTGCCAGATGGCATGCTGATGTTTCCCGAAACCATCTTGGTGTTCGACCAGGTAAAGCGAACGATCAAGATCGTCACTGAAGCCAAGGTCGATCAGGACGCAGGTGCTGCATACGCGGCAGCAGTCGACCGCATCGGACTGGTGCTTGCTCGGTTGAGATACCCGCAGAGCGCACCAAACCCTCAGCCCAAACCTGTCAGCAGCGCCATCAACAGCAACCTAACCAAACAGCAGTTTATGGACTCTGTCATCAAGGGCAAGGAATACATCGCTTCGGGCGATATCATCCAGGTTGTTTTGTCGCAGCGTTTTGATATGGAACTCAGCGCAGACCCCTTCGATCTCTACCGCGCTTTGCGATGCCTGAACCCCTCACCTTATAGCTACTTCTTGGATTACAGCAGTTTTCAACTAGTCGGCTCCAGCCCTGAAATACTAGTCACCTGTGAAGGCGGAGAAGTCCGTAACCGCCCTATCGCTGGAACCCGACGGCGAGGCGTGACCGAAGAAGAAGATCAGCAGCTTGAGAAGGAGCTGCTGGCAGATGAAAAAGAGCGAGCGGAACACATCATGCTGGTTGACCTTGGCCGCAATGACATCGGGCGTGTTGCTGAATACGGCACCGTGAGGGTGAATGAGCTGATGGTTGTTGAGCGTTACTCGCACGTGATGCACATCGTCAGCGATGTTCGCGGAAAACTCCGCGGTGACCATGACATGCTGGACACTTTCCAAGCCTGTTTTCCTGCAGGCACCGTCTCAGGTGCTCCAAAAGTGAGGGCCATGCAGATCATCGACGAACTGGAAAAGACGAAGCGCGGCCCGTATGCCGGTGCCGTCGGCTACTTTAGCTGTGCTGGCAACAGCGACACCTGCATCACCATACGCACCATACTTGTGAAGGATGGTCATGCTTATGTTCAAGCAGGAGCGGGTATTGTAGCCGACAGTGACCCCGAAACGGAGTATGTAGAAACGCAAACCAAGGCCAAAGCCATGCTGCGAGCAGTGGAAATGGCCCAGCAGGGATTGGAGTAAGGAGCAACATCATGCTGTTAATGATAGATAACTTTGATAGCTTTACGTATAACATCGTGCAGATGCTGGGTGAGTTGGGTGCCGAAATTGAGACCCATCGCAACAACGCCATCAGCATCGATCAAATAGTAGATATGAAGCCGCAAGCCATTATCATCAGTCCTGGGCCTGGAAATCCCGATTCGGCAGGTATATCACTGGATGTCATCCGACAGCTTGGCGGGAAGCTACCCATATACGGAATCTGCCTAGGACATCAATCGATCGGCCAGGCGTTTGGTGGGCAGATCATCCGCGCCAAGAAGTTGATGCATGGCAAAAGCTCCAAGATATCACACGACAATAAAGGCCTGTTTGCATGCTTAAGTCAGCCGTTCGATGCAATCCGTTACCACTCACTAGCCATCGATAAGCAGACCCTGCCGGAATGCCTTGAGATCAGCGCGTTCAGCGATGACGGTGAAATCATGGGTGTGCGTCACAAAACGCTGCCGATAGAAGGCGTGCAATTCCATCCGGAATCGGTCGCCACATTAGAGGGATATAAACTGTTACGCAATCTGCTGGAGGCAGTGAAATGATTAAAGAAGCCATTAAAAAAGTAGTTGATAGTGTCAACTTATCGGAAGCCGAAGCGACCCAGGTTATGAATGAGATCATGGATGGTGAAGCAACCTCGGCACAGATCGCCTGCTTCGCAACGGCTGTCCGCCTAAAAGGTGAAACTGTGGACGAAATCACCGGCTTTGTTCGCGCCATGCGTAAACACTGCATCCAGGTGCACCCACAGGCTCTAGATTTGGTTGACACCTGCGGCACTGGCGGTGATAAGGCTCTGACCATTAACATATCAACAACGGCGGCATTCGTAGCAGCTGGAGCGGGTGTGCACATCGCCAAGCATGGCAACCGCTCAGCAACCCGCATGAGCGGCAGTGCTGATGTGCTTCAAGCTTTAGGTGTGAATCTTGTGCTGCCTCCAGAGGCGGTTGCCAAGTGTATCGATGAAATCCGCATCGGCTTTATGTTTGCTCCCGCGCTTCATCCCGCGATGAAACATGCCGCCGGACCCCGCAAAGAGATTGGCATCGCGACTGTGTTTAATGTGTTGGGACCATTAACCAACCCTGCAGGCGCCAACAGGCAAGTGATGGGTGTCTTCGACCCTAAAACTACCAACAAACTGGCTAGCGTCTTGCTAAAGCTGGGTGCCGATCGCGCGATGGTCTTCAACGGTCTAGACGGTATGGACGAGTTGAGCACCGTCGGCGAAACAAAAGTGAGTGAGCTTCGCGATGGCATCGTCAAGGACTACATCATCACACCAGAACAGTTCGGACTGCGGCGTGCGCAGATGAGTGAACTGGCACCTGATACCGATGACCCAAAAGGTAATGCCAGCGCTCTGCGCAGTATTCTTTCGGGTGAACAAGGTGCCCGTCGAGATATCGTGCTGCTTAATGCTGCTGGGGCGATTGTGGTTGGTGGTCTGGCCGATGATCTTCAGCAGGGCTTGGAGCTAGCCGCAAAGTCCATCGACTCCGGCGCTGCACTGCAAAGCCTTGAGAAGCTCATCGTAATGTCAAATGAATACAGCCAGTAGGTGATTTCACGATGATACTTGATGCCATTCTAGAACATAAATACAAGGAAGTCGCCGAGGCGAAACAGCGGACACCGCTGTCTGCACTTATGCAAGCGATAGATAGTGCCCCGCAGGCTCGCAGCTTGTCAGCCGCTTTGACGGCAAATGATGGACTGCCAGCCATCATTGCTGAGGTTAAGAAGGCTAGCCCCAGTGCCGGCAGCATCGCCGCAGAAGCGGAACCCGTCAAAGTGGCGCAGAGCTACCAGGCCCATGGTGCCAGTGCACTGTCTGTATTAACCGACGCCAAGTTCTTTAACGGGTGCCTCGACTACCTTAAAGACATTCACCATGCGGTTGATATCCCCGTGCTGCGTAAAGACTTCATCGTCGATCCATATCAGATATATGAAGCCCGCGCCGCGGGAGCAGATGCGGTGCTGTTGATTGTGGCTGCACTGAGCGATCAGCAGCTGCATGAACTAAGGGGTCTGTGCGCAGAGCTGCATCTTGATGCGCTGGTGGAGGTTCACGACGAGCAGGAACTCGAGCGTGCTTTGCGCTTGAATCCTGACATGCTGGGTATTAATAACCGCAACCTATACACTTTCAATGTTGATGTTGAGACTAGCTTTCGCCTGGCTAGTATCTTCCATGCAGGCAAACAAAACGGCAACACCAAACTCGTCAGTGAGAGCGGCATAACAGAGCACAGCACTCTGCGTCGGCTAGCCGATGCCGGGTTCGACGCAGCGCTGATCGGCACGGCATTCATGAAACACCCAGATCCCGGAGTGGAGTTGGGCAAGGTTCTGAAGCCATGATTATCAAAGTTTGTGGGATCACGCGCCTAGAAGATGCTCTCTGCGCTCAAGATGCCGGAGCCGATATGATCGGCTTTGTGTTTGCACCTTCACCAAGGCAGGTGTCAGCTCACCAGGCAAAGCAGATCATCTCACAGCTTTCAGGCGATGTGAAGACAGTCGGAGTGTTTACGCAGCCTCGCGAAGAGATACTGAATATCCTGCAGCAGGTGAAGCTGGACATGATACAACTGCACGGTGATCAACCCGAGGAGCTGACTGCGGAGTTAGGTGCAGAGCGCGTCATCCGAGCGTTCAGGGTGCGGGATGCGGAAGTGCTGCAGCGTGCCCAGAAGTCGCAAGGCACTCTGCTGCTCGACGCGTATTGCCCCTCCGCGGCCGGTGGTACCGGTAGCAGCTTCGATTGGAACCTGCTTGAGGGCTGCACAAGGCCATATATACTATCTGGCGGCCTGAACCCCGTCACAGTCACAGGTGCTGTGTCGCGATTTCATCCTTATGGTCTAGATGTCTCCAGCGGCGTGGAGTCAGCGCCGGGAATCAAAGACCATACACTTATTAAGGAGTTTATAACAAATGCCAAACGCGCAAAGTAATGCCAACTCGGCAGAAACAGGTCGGTATGGGCAGTTCGGCGGAGCATATGTGCCCGAAACGCTGGTGCCGGCGCTGCAGGAGTTAGGACGGGTCTACCAGGCTGCTAAGGATGACCCCGAGTTTCAAAACGAACTCAAACACTACCTTACATATTATGTTGGACGAGAGACACCTATTACCTATGCTGCGCGCCTTACACAGCAACTCGGCGGAGCTCACATATACCTTAAGCGAGAGGATCTGTGCCATACCGGTGCCCACAAACTCAACAATGTGATGGGGCAGATACTGCTTGCACGGCGTATGGGTAAACCGCGCATCATTGCCGAAACAGGCGCAGGTCAGCACGGTGTCGCAACCGCCACTGTGTGTGCGCTGTTCGGCTTAAAGTGTGTGGTCTACATGGGCGAAGAGGACACGCAGCGTCAGCAGCTCAATGTATTCCGCATGAAACTGCTTGGTGCTGAGGTTGTGTCGGTTAAGAGCGGTACAAAGACGCTGAAGGATGCCACCAGTGAGGCTATCCGTGACTGGGTTGCGAACGTGCGCGACACCTTCTATGTGATTGGCTCGGTGATTGGTCCGCACCCGTACCCCATGATGGTGCGCGATTTTCAAAGTGTGATCGGCAACGAAACTCGCCGACAAATGCTGGAGCTGATTGGCAAGCTGCCTGATGCGGTTGTGGCTTGTGTGGGCGGCGGCAGTAATGCGATGGGCATGTTCTACCCTTTCCGCAACGACGCCTGCGTGAAGAAAATCGGGGTTGAAGCTGCTGGCGAAGGTCTAGATACGCCAAAACACTGCGCAACACTTAGCAAAGGGCGGCCTGGTGTGCTGCATGGAACCATGAGCTACCTTCTGCAAGATGATGCTGGTCAGGTGCAGCTCACTCACTCGATATCTGCTGGACTAGACTATCCCGGTGTTGGCCCAGAGCACAGCTACTTCAAGGAATCGGGTGTCGCCGAGTATCGCAGCGCAAATGACGAAGAGGCACTGCAGGCTTTTGTCCGCCTCAGTCAAGCTGAAGGCATTATTCCGGCACTGGAAAGCTCCCATGCCGTTGCCGAGGTGTTGAAAATGGCACCCAAAATGAGCGCTGATCAAAACATCGTCATCTGCTTATCAGGACGAGGAGACAAGGATGTCGATCAGGTACAGCGAATGCTGAAAGAGAAAGGCGTTATATAATGAACCGACTAGTCGATAAAATGAACCAAAACAAGGCTAACGGTCGTAAATCATTGGTTTGCTTCCTAACGGCTGGTGATCCTAACCTTGATACCACAGTGGATCTGGTGTTGGCTGCCGAAAAAGCAGGCTGCGATGCCATGGAGCTAGGGGTTCCGTTTAGCGACCCCATGGCAGATGGTCCAGTGATACAGGCCGCTAATGTTCGCGCCTTAGCCAATACGGTCACGCTCAAGGATGTTCTAACTGCCGTCACTCGCATTCGAGCGACCAGCCAGTTGCCGTTGATAATCATGACCTACCTCAACCCAGTGATGAGTTACGGTATACGATCATTCGCTGAAGACGCCAGCAAGGCTGGTGTTGATGGTGTCATTATGGTTGATGTACCTTTGGGTGAGGCGTCGGAGGTATTAAATGCATTTACTGCCAACAACATCTGCCCTGTGATGTTAGCTGCTCCAACAAGCACAGATGATCGGCTGGAGGGCATCTGCCAGCATGTAAAAGGCTTCCTGTATGCTGTCGCACGCATGGGGGTTACAGGAGCACATACCGATGCCCCGCCGGAACTCCCTGCATTGATGGAACGCATACGCAAGCACACTCATATGCCGGTGATGGCGGGATTTGGCATCAGCACACCCGAGACGTCGAAAGCTGTGTCCCAGCTTACCGACGGAGTGATCGTCGGCAGCGCATTAGTGAATGCCGTTGAGAAATCCAACAACCGCATAGCTGATGCCGCCGCGTTTATCAGTTCCATTCGCCGCGCACTTGATGCTTAAAATCCTAGGTGGGCGGAGGTAAACCCCGCCCACCCTTAGCTGAGTGTCTATCGCATGGGAGCAAATTGCTAAATCGCCATGATGCCGCGGGTTTAGTCACCCGCACGACTGCGTCTAGTGCGGGTTCCTGCACCGCACGGCTTATCAAAACGGCCGGCGTCGCTTCACTCCGGCCGGCGTAGGGATGCCACTTCACTATCGGTCATGGAGCAGGTGATTTTTGCGAGTTGGCCTTTATACCATTCAGCCGTATACGAGTCATACGGGGCGTTGAATATGGCTGACCTAAATGTGCCGATGCCGAACATATCATGCTTCAACAGCGTGATCTCGCGGCCTAGGTAGAACGGCATAAAGATCACCGAAAAGGCGATGATACTCCACACATATATGGGCAGCAGATACCGTGACGCGGCAGCATAATAAGCGCTGTATCGCAGCTTAGCTTTAAAAGCTGCCAGCGAAACGCCTAACCAGATGACACCGCTGACACACAAAGCTGATATGTGCAGTGTGCTTAATGTGATGTGCTTCCCGCTGAAGTTCATCACTAAGTAGATGGCGTATATCTCCAGCGCTAACGGCAGCATGGCCAGTGTGGGCAGCCAATTAGCGAGTGACTCGAATTTCCGGTTTGGTACAGGTATGGATTGCTGAAGGCACCGCTCTTTAAGCTGGAATCTCAGCATAAACCACGGAATGACGATCGCCAGAGCAACCATGGCACCTTTTTCGACAAAACTCCAATCGCTCAGGTTTTGGCTTCGCCAAGGCATCCACGATAACTGGGTCAGCAGGGTGTAGACCGCCATTGGTATCAACAGCCCATTAAGCAGGCATCTGATGTATACAGATTTCATGTTCAGCTCGGGAAGCTCAGCCTTTGAAGCTAGGTTCAGCTTCCATATACCCATACGCACCAGACCAACCAGCAAAAGCAGTTGAAGGATCGCCAGCAGCACCGACATGGCCAACTCATCTGCAAATATGTAGTCCACCATGCGCGACACGTCAGGAAGCCCATTGGGTGTTCGCGGCGAGTTGATGATATAGCCCATCCAAATTGTCGCAAAGTTGCCCGCATTTTCACTCGATTGTTCGGCTTGAGACATCAGCGTTGCGGACAACTGGTTTATACCATTAAGTGTCGCTTCGTATTTGGTTTGCTGATTGTGCAGGCCCAACTGTGAGGCCATTGTGGCGGATATTTCCAGGTAGTTGCACAGAAGTGCATATCCCAACCTCATGAGATCACGATCGCCATCACTGACAACCGTATACCGATGAGCTAGTGATGCGAGTGACTCCATCAATAGCTGAGCATCTTTACGATCACCTTGTTCTGATACATACTCACCGGCAAATTGCAGTTTGCTGGTTAAGTTAAGCAACCGTCTGTCATAACCAATGCTGCTGTGATTTGCGTAGTACATCGCATTACATGCGTAATGCTCCAGCAAAATGGGGTTTTGATTGATGACGCTTGACATGACTTCACGGTGATGAAACTGCAGGGGTAATCTCGATGCACGAGCTAATGCTTTGATGGCCAGCGTAAACTCGTGCTGATCGGTTATCGTAAATAACGGATGTGGTCTGTTCGGAAAATGACGGTGTGTTTGGTCGTCACTGATTTTAACTTTTTTATGCAGAGGTTTTGGTGCATAGGGTGGTGGCATGGAACTGCCATTATACCGTTCATCTGGAATGGACAACCCGCCTTGCTTGCCGACAGGTGGTTCCCATGACGTTCTCTTGAGTGAGCGGTCCAACCGGTTCACCGCTTCAATCAGCGGATACAACCCATTGTCGGGGTCAAGACGTTCACCCGCGGCACATATTGCCAGTTGATCAGCGATCGTTGGTTTTTCACTAGAGATCACGTCATAACCGCAGTTTGAGCTTAGAAAATACCTGCTGAGGTAAGCCATCTGCGCTCGTTCCGACTCGGTCAGCTGTGATTTGCGGCTGAGCAGCATGAGCCTGTCAACTAACCCACCAGGCGCATCATACGATGGAAGCTCCCGGTTGACCTGCAGTTTTGGCCAGATGTATGTAAGGCGTGATTTACAGTCGCCTGTGTTGATGTAGTCATACTGAGCCAGAAGGATATTCGCCCATCGTGACCACCATATTCCGCTGATAATCAGCGCGAGACTAACTACAACAACGTTACGTAAGGTTCGTGTTTTCATCAATTGTGCTCCTCCTTTGAGCCAATCGAACGAGTTGTGCATGTATTTGGTTATAAGTGGGAGGCATCACATACCCATGCACATACGCAGTGCATTGAGAATCTATATGATGCCCACCGTATACGGACACACATGGTATCGATCTCCTCCATTGGATATCTCTACCGTATAGAAATACCTGAACGCCCATCAACCTTGACGGGGATCAGCGTAGATGATTGAGTACCTCCATTACTTTCGGGGTGTATCGCTGGGCTGCCTGGTAGTCGTATATCGTCGTATAACCAGTATGTTTGAACATGCCTAGTCCGATCTCATCACGCTTCAACATTGACACCTCCCTGCCAAGATAAATCGGCATGAAGATCACAGATATCGCCAGAGTGCTCCAAGCAAACAAGGGAAGCAGATACCTGGCTGCGGCTGTGTAATAGGCACTATAGCTGCGTTTGAACCGCATTGTGTATATCGCAGCAGCCATCCATACAACTGCACTGATGACCAAGCCAGTATTGTTTGCATTATTTGGACTTGCAGTATCGATGAGGATCACCACTAATAATGGCACAGCACCGATCAAAGGCAGCCAGTTGGCCAACAACTCAAACGCTCTGCTTGGTGTCGGCAGTGATGTCTTCTGCCACTTTTGCTTGAACAAGAACCGAAAGCGAATCCATGGTGCTATGACCAGTAAAGCGATCATGACACCTTTTTCGAGGTACATGGAGTCGCTAATATTGTGACTTCGCCATGGCATGTTTGCCGACGCGGTGAGCAGTGCATACGCTGCAAGCGGCACTATCATCCTCCAGATGATCGCATTGCGGTAATCCTTATTCATATTCAGTTCGGGTATGGCTGTTTTGTCTGATCGGTAGGTAAACCATACCGACAGGCGGCAGATGCCGGCCCATAACGCCAGCAGCCATACAGCCACCAGCACTGTCAATGCCGCTTCATCAGCTAATGTATACTCCGTCATCCGACCGATCGCCAACTGCTTCGGTGTGGGTGTTGGCATGAACAGAGTACCTGTTAAACTGGCGACAGTGCCGCCGTTTTCTGGTGAGGGCTTATTCATATCTTTTTTGATATATTTGTAAACGGCTTTTAACTCGGTCAGTGCTTTCTTGTTTTGAACGGAGCGGTCTGGAAGACCCAACAGCTTTGACATCTCCGATTCGGTATCCAGTGCGTACTGAATGACAACGTAGGATACCATCAGGTCTATAATCGAATCTTCACTTGCTTGGGTATAACGCTTGGCAAATGGCAGCAATGCATTCGTCAGTTTAATCGCTTCCTGCTTGTGGCCGGACTTCACCAACTTCGGCCCGATTCTTGACCAAGCCCTCATGGAATCACGTATTGCATGGTTAACGGAGAATTCATCTCCCAAGACGATATTGGTGCTGTTGACTAGATAATATTCAGCCAGTGTTGGATCTTTGAACAACACCTTACCCATCAACTCTGTACGATGATACTGTATCGGCAAAGACGATGCGCGTTGAAATGCATCGATCGCCAATGAGAGCTGCTTATAATCTGTGATGTCATAGGTATACGGTATTTTCTTCTGAGTGGGAAGCTTGGGTAGTTGACGTTCTTTCGCAGCCTTATGAAGCCGCGCTACCGCTTCGAACAACGGATACAAGCCGTTATCTGGATCCAATCTCTCACCTGCCTTATAAACAGGAGATACCTTAGGTATTGGCGAATAGGAGCTTAAATCAACACCTTGTTTTACGTCATTTTTACCTCTATAGGTATAAAACGCCAACAGCTTCTTTTCATCATCGGTGAGCTGCCGCTTATTGATGAGCTGTGACCTTGTTGGCCACTTTTGCGTTTCTTTGGAGATCAATCCCGTCTCGGAACCATCCATGCTGCCAGCTTTAGGCCAAACATTCAAAGGCAGATCGCGTGATATAACCGGCGCAATGGCTCCCATAGCCATCCATGCGAGGTTAAAGGGACGAACCACCCATATCCAACCAATTACCAACGCCGCCGCGACACACAAAACATTCATGACCGCTCGCGATTTCACAGTTGCCATTCCTCCATTCGGAAAGCTTGCCGAAATATGTTTCTCAGGTATCAATTCCGCGCTGCAGACGCCATTGTCTACTTCGCCGTTGAGATAAGCTTGTTGAGTTTCGTCGTATACTGCTCGACTAGCTGATGGTCTAGATACGAACTGGTCTGCCCGTTTTTTGCTACACCAATACCCAGTTCATCGTGCTGTAAAAGGGTGCATTCGCGTATTAACAACGCAGGCTGCAATACCAAAGCCACTCCTAATATGCTCCACACCCATACAGGAAGCATGTATCGCGCGGCTGAGGTGTAGTAAACACTATGCTGCCGTTTGCGGAGTGTCGACCACCATAACACCGCTGCGAACAGCAGCCCGCAGAACACCATGGCAACCATGTTAACACCTGTCCAATCGCCGTAGGTATGTGACACGCCGATGATATATGCAAGCGGACACACTGCTGCAACGGGCAGCCAATTGGTTAGTATCTCTATACCGCGGGTAGGTATGCCGACATCATGTTTGACACACCGCTTCTTGAACAGATATCGAAACGCAATCCATGGCAGTATCACGACAAGGGCTGTCATCGCACTTTTTTCGATGAGTGTCGCAATACTAATGTTATTTTGCCGCCAGGGCACATATGGAATTTGACTGAACACCGAATAAATTGTCAGCGGTATCAGCGTATACAGCACTAATACCCGTGTGTATACGGAGTGCATGTTTAGGTCAACTAGCGGCTTATCTGTGCACAGTATGCAGCGCCAAGCCCAGAACCTCAACAGCCCGGCGATAATCAACACACCCCATATCACCAAAGATATAGCTAATGTCAGTTGATCGAGCAGGCTGTGCTCTACCATCCGCGAGGTGTTTTTTATCTGGGAGTTCACTTGGTCCTTCGTCTGCAGCCCTAAGTTACTTGACTGGGCATATGCTCCCGCCTGCCGCAGTTCAAATGGCTGGTTGACTAGCTCGTGTATCTGTTTCTTGCTAATACTAGCGATTGAGTCAAATCGCGTCTTTTCACGAGCCAACCTAAGTGCGGCAGCTATCCGCGAAGATAACTTCGCACTAGTTTGAATCATGTTGCCGCCCTTATATAATCGCAACGAATCTCCGTCATTTGAACTAGTATATCGCTGAGCGATGGGTACCAAGACCTCCATCAAGCGCTTGGCCTCGGCTGTATAGCCGTGTGACACCATCCACGGAGCTGTATACTCCATCATGTTGATGAACTCACGCCAATGGCTGTGTATATAGTCAGACGATAGAAAATTACTGAGGGTAAGATTCTGTTGATATTGCTCCGATATCACAGGATGTGTATTCAACATATTGCAGTTTAGTGTTTGCTGGTAGTAGTTGATCGGCCTCTGTGATGCCCTCTCCAGTTCCGGCAGAACGACATCCATCAGCATCTTTTTATCATTTAGCGAATATGTGGTCCTGCCTTTCGCGTCAGTATCGCTAGCCAGCACCATATCCATATGGAGCATCGCATCAGCTAAGGGATATAACCCGTTTTGCGGATCAAGCCGCTTTCCTGCGGCACAGATGGCTAAGCGTTCCAACCGGCATTTCTTGCTTGGGTAATCATGATACGACAGCACAGCATATGTACCAGCATCAGGGTCAGACAGCAAATGCACCAGTTGGGCCTTTTGGAGCTCAGTCAGGCTGCGTTTCTTTGCTAAATCCTGCCATTTGGTAAAACCAAAGTGGTAGTTTTTATAGTCTATTGATGGCCAAGGGTTACACGGTAGTGTTCGCAGGGAGTATGGTGTAAAATTCGCTGGCATATACCCGGTGAATAGGCCTGACCACCTTACCGCCCATATCCATGCAGACATGAGCGCGGCTAGTGTTAATATAACGTTTATCACGATACGTGATTTCACAGTTCAGACTCCTCCATTGAGTCAAAAAGCATATTACGTTTCAATCATACCCGCAGCGTAAAGGGTTTGTCAATAGATTTATTTGACATTGAGAAATGAATGTGGGCGCCTTTTAGCACGCCCACATTGAGGCACTACAGGGGGATATTAGTCGCTTCGATCAGTTCGTCAACCAACCAGTTTGCTTGCTGCATATAGATTCCTGGTTGCTGCGGTTCTACGCAGCTTATCCGCTTACCGGCTCAGGGCATGCCAGGCGATCAGCAGCATACTGATCACCCACAGCAGCACGGTGAGCAGTATCGCTTTGTCGCGGGTGACCAACTCGGTGGGATCACCTTCGGAATCCAGAAATAGAAGATACATATACCGGTATATCCCAAACGTCACAAAAGGCACCGTATACACTAGCTTATCGGTGTGAAAGCGTAGAATCACCGATTGGTCGAGTGAGTAGAGGGCGTATGAGATGATCGCCAGCGTGCCAGTGGACATAATCATCAGATCGAGATGGGCCTGATCGTAACTCGTCAGCACCTGGCGGTGCTGACCTGCTGCATCATTGAGCTGCACGATTTCGTTGCGGCGTTTGCCAAATCCCATGAACAGCGCCAAGAAGAAGGTGGTCACCAATATCCATGATGAGGCCGAAACCCCCACTGCGAATGCGCCGCCGATGACCCGTATCACAAATCCCAACGAGATGCAGAAGGCATCAACAATGACCATACGCTTGCCAAGCAGTGAATAAAATAGGTTCAGCAGCAGATAAGCCAATATCGACGCCGTGAATAGACCGCGGCTGTGCATCGAGATCACCACACTCAAGGCGAGTGCCGCGACCGCGAGGAGTGAGGCTAGTATCCAGGCATCACGAGTGGGAATCACCCCAGAAGCCAGTGGGCGGTTTCGTTTATGGGGATGGATGCGGTCAGATTCGACATCGGCGAGGTCATTAAACACATACACGCAACTGGAGGCCAAGCAGAAAGCCACAAAAGCGCCAATAGCTATCACGGCGGCTTCAGATGACAGCAGTTTCGATCCGAATACCAATGGCGCCAGAACGAATAGGTTCTTAATCCATTGTTTCGGTCGAACTATCTTCAAATATGCCGCGCTTTTACTCAACCGACTACCTCTGTATACCATCTCGTCAGCTTGAGTATAACAAAATGCGGTTAGTTGATCGTACCGCGTGGGGTATAGCGGAGCAGCCAGACGACTGCTCCGCATGGCTTCTATTCCAGCGGTTTGACGGCTTGCGTCAGCTTCGCTTTAACGGCGACGATATGATCTTGGTCTATCTGCGTGGTATAGCGTCCGTATTTATACGCGCCTAAACCAACTTCGTCTTGCTTCAGCAGCGATATCTCCCTGCCCAGCAATGCCGGCATGAACACGACAGATACTGCGATGATGCTCCACACATACATCGGCACAATGTACCGTGCCGCGGCAGCATAGTAGCTGCCGAATTGGGTTTTGTGCTTGAAAGCCCATACCGCTCCTGCGGCGATCAGAACCATACACACGAAGATTAGAAACTCGTAAGGGTTATGAACGATGTAGTGTCCCGAATCCGATATTGCAGTATAGATCAGCAGCATCATTGGGATGAAGCCGATGAGCGGCATGAGATTCATCATCAGCTCAAAACCGCTGCTAGGTACCGCGATGCCGCTCTGTTGGCATTTCCGTTTAAACTGACCGCGGAAGTATACCCAAGGAACCACGAGCGCGAGAAGCAGCACGATACCTTTCTCAATGGTGTTGGCTGTGCTGATGGTCTGACTGCGCCATGGCAGGGATGCCGATGCGGTTAACAGCATATAAGCAACCAATGGGACTATCAGCCAAGCCACTAACAGCCTTCTATAGTCATTACCCATTTTCAGTTCGGGCACTGTGATGCCGCGTTTCTTGTTGGCGCGGTTCCATACTGTTACTCGTATCACACCGGCTGCCAAGAGCAGCACCCATGCGGCGAGCATCGCAGAGAACATGCACTCGTCCGCCAGCACATAGTCCAGCATCCGTGAAGCGGCGACGCTGTTAGCTGGTGCCTCTTTAATGGGATATACATACTTCGTGCTGAGCCCGCCATCTACGACGCGGTTGGCGAAGATGCTTCTCTGCTGCTGTTTCACTTGGGTAATGTTTTGGCTGACCTTATCGTAGACTGCTTTTTGACCGCCTAATCCCAGCAAACCAGCGAGTTCCGAAGCTGTGTTAATGTTCTGTTGGTTGGCAGATTCGTTGATGAAAGAACCTAATAGCGTATTTGCGTTCTGTATCAGGTTTCGGTGCGTATACTTCACCAGCGAGTTCATAAGCTGTTCGGCTTCTGCCTTGTTACCCATCTTCACCAACTGGGGGCCGATGAATGACAGCTTGTTCGCAAACTTGTTTTGTACAGCGCTGAATGTGGTATCAGCCGTAATGGTATCGGGCGCTGAGTTTGCCAGATACTGTTCATACAAAACAGGTTTTGGACTTAATCTTTTATCAGCCACTTCTGTATGTAGGTTGACCGATTTCTGCGAAGCTCGCTCAAATGCGGCTAAGGCGAGTGTCAACTCCTTGCGGTCTACGATATACCAAGCGGGCGATCGTCCAGTAGAAGAAACCTGCATCGGGGTGTAACGGTTGGTATCTGTTTTCGGTGCCTTAGCGAGGAGCTCGCTCGGACTCCTGTAAGTGCTGACATCCCCCAGGGCGCTATCAAGGCGCACAATGGCTTCATACAGCGGATAGAGCCCATTGTCGGGGTCAAGCCGTTCGCCAGCTATGCATAACGCCAGCTTATCGGCAGGCGAGTCGATGTTGTAGGGCGTCACCAGTATCCGACCAAGAAAGTCTGACTTACTCATGTTTAATTGGTAAGCCAGGTGAGCTTTTTCGTTGTCGGTCAGTGACTGTCTTTGCGCAAGTTCGCTTATTGTTAGGGTCTTGTCCAATAGCTTCGGGCTATTGTTTAATGTGATATAGTCGCGGCTGATGTCTGGCCAAAGATTCAAGAGAGCTATACGATGTCTTGGATAGCCAAAAACATGAGATCGCACATAAGCGTGATCTACCCATCGCACACTCCATAACCAGCCAACAAGCAGCGCGACACATACCATGATGATATTGATACGCGTGCGGTATCGCATCGATCTTACTCCTCCTTTGAGTAAAACGAATGTGTTGACGTCTTGAGTATTGCTGGTTGAACTCGAAAAGTCAACAGGTAACGTCTTCCAAACCAAAAACCAGTATTATTACCAGCTTGTAGTCAACAAAATCTATGTTGGATATACCTAGCGATTCTGAAATATGAAGGTCATGAGGTTGGTAATGCTGTAATTGTATGGTTTCTCTTTAATTCACGGTAAAGCTGGCGTTGCGACCTGTGTGTTATATAATAGAATCATGATGCATATGGCCACAAAGTTGAGTCAAATGAGCGGTTGGGGACGATATCCCAAAACGACCAGCAGCTTATATCGCCCGGATAGCATACGCGAACTGTGTGCCATCCCTGACGACTGCACGCAGCGCCGCAATTCGGTTGTGGCGCGGGGATTAGGACGCAGCTATGGCGACGCCTCGCTGAACGGCGGTTTCAGCACAGTTTTAATGGCCCACCTCGACCGCATCGTCTCTTTTAACCCCGATACCGGCAGTCTGCGCTGCGAAGCCGGTTTGAGCCTTCAGCACATCATTCAGCGTTTGGTGCCATTGGGCTGGTTCCCGATGGTCACACCAGGCACCCAGTTCTGCACAGTTGGCGGCGCGATTGCCTCGGATGTGCATGGCAAGAACCATCATGTCGACGGCTCTTTTGGTGATCATCTGCAGCGGTTCAGCATTATGCTGCCCTCAGGTGAGATTGTCGAATGCAGCCGCGAGCAGAATGCTCCGTTGTTTTGGGCGACTATCGGCGGAATGGGCCTAACGGGTGTCATTCTTGATGCCGAATTCCAGATGCGGCCGATTACCACAAAGTATATTATGGAAGATCGCCTTCGCACCCGCGATATGGATGAGACGCTAGATGCCTTCCAACAGCGGGACAGCGATTATCCCTATTCTGTGGCTTGGATCGACTGCCTCTCTACTGGCCGCAGTTTTGGACGCGGGGTGCTGTTGTTTGGTGATCATGCTAAAGTGACCGATCTTCCGAGTGAGCGCCAGGCTAATCCGCTGGCATGGCAAGATGCCAAGACGGTCACTGTTCCGTGTAACGCACCAGGATTTGTGCTAAACAGGCTCTCATTATTGGCTTTTAATGAAGCGTATTACTTGGCGAACCCCACTTGCCAGTCGCAGCTCGTTGGCTTACAGAAGTTTTTCCACCCACTTGACGCGGTTTATGAATGGAATAGGTTATATGGCGCCAGCGGGTTTACGCAATGGCAGTGTATCGTGCCGTTCGCCGATGGGGCAGAGCGCATCAAGCAGATACTTCAAAAAGTGCAGGCCAGCAGGCAACTGCCTTTCCTTAGCATCTTGAAGCGGATGGGTAAAGGCAGCGGTGGAATGCTCTCTTTCCCGATGGAAGGTTACACTTTGGCGATGGACTTCCCGATACGCAAAGGTCTGCTTCCGTTGTTGGATGCGTTGGATGAAGTGGTAGTTCAGGTAGGCGGGCATCTCTACCTTGCGAAGGACGCACGCACCTCGCCTCAAACCGTCGCAGCCATGTATCCCAGGCTCGCTGAGTTTAAGCAGCTTAAGGCACAGATCGACCCCAATGGGTTGATACAGAGCGACCTAGCCCGTCGAACGGCTCTCCTGCCCGAGGTGGTCGCATGAAAAAAATCCTGATCGTCGGAGCCACTTCACGCATGGCTTTTGAGCTGGCGCGGTTGTATGCCATTGAGGGAGCGCACCTGGTATTAACCAGCCGCAGCCATGAAGAGATGGAGCGCATCAGCGCGGATCTTCGCGTAGGTAACCCGGGTGAGGTTTTAACGGCTGAGTTTGATATCACCCAGATTCAACATCATAAGCAGTTTCTGGCTAGTGTTTGTGAGCAGCTAGATGGTTTGGATGGCGTGATTATATTCGCCGGCACGATGGATTCCTTGGAGGAAGCAAAAACCGAGCCTGAGGCTCTAGACTATCTGATGCGCGTCAACGCCATTGGCCCGATGGCCTTCGCAGGGGTCGCTGCTGAGTTCATGGAAAAGCAGCAGTCGGGTTTCATCGTGGGAGTGAGTTCGGTAGCGGGAGATCGAGGGCGTCAAAGCAACTATCCGTATGGTGCCGCCAAAGGCGCATTCAACCTGTATCTGCAGGGGCTGCGGAATCGGCTTCATGCCAGCGGTGTGAGTGTGATCACCATAAAACCAGGCTTTGTTGATACCCGGATGACATGGGGAATCAACCGGCTGCCGTTCTGCGCAAGCCCTAAGCTGGTGGCACAAACCATCCACAAGGCTATTCAGCACCACAACGATATCGTGTATGTTAAGCCCATCTGGAAATGCATCATGTGGGCCATAAAGCATATCCCCGAGGCGTTGTTCAAGAGAATGAAACTCTAGCCGGTGAATTCAGTCCATACTGTTTGGATACATATGTTATTTGTTAACCAACGAACAGAATGATTGAATATAGTTAATGGACAAATTCGCTCGGTTTCTTCACATCATCTGCATCTGCCTATTGCTCGCGATGTCGGCAGTCTGCTACCCGCAGCAGCAGGTGACACTTACTGGCCTACCCAACGGATTACGTGTGGTGGTGTGCACACGCACCGAAGCACCGTTGGTGAGTATACACCTCAGGGTTCACAGCGGTTCAGCCGCCGATGATCCCGCTTCTTTGGGCACGGCGCACGCATGTGAGCACCTCATATTCAGTGGCACCTCCACCAGAGGGCCTGGGATGCTAGATTACGAGATCGAGGGGTTGGGTGCTACTCTGCAAGCGACCACAACCCGCGATACCATTCAGCTTTCTACAGTAGTTGCCAAGAAATATTGGGAACAAGTGGATGCCCTCATCGCCGACGCCGTGCAGAATGCAGCCATCCCAGAAAAAGAGTTTGCACGAGAGCAGATGATTATTCTGCAGGAACTGGCCCGGCGCAGCAATGAGCCGCGCTACCAGGCAGAGGATGAGTTATGGAAAGTGTTGTTTGCCGACAGTCCATATGCCCACCCTATTGGGGGAACGAACCAAAGTGTGGTCGCTATGAAGCGCGAGGCACTGCTGAAGTTCATCCGTGCGAACTTTGTGCCTAATAACTGCACATTGGTGCTCACTGGTGACATCACTGCAGATGAAGCGCTGCCCATCGTGCGAAAGCATTATGCCCACTGGTTCGCCCAAGCGCTGCCAACCGTCACGGCTCCCACCATGGCCACAGGCAATAATCTTATCCGCCGTCAACTGAACTCTGTCTCCTCGCAGAGGGTAATGGCGTTTGGATTTACAGTTCCTGGTATAAGCTCGGGTAAAGATGCACTTGCCTGCGATGCGCTGCTGTATCTGCTGAGTGCTCCAGAGGCATACCTGCGGCAGCAGCTTACCGCGCAGAAACTAGCGAACCGTATCGATGGACGATATACCACAAGCCGGTGGCCGACGCTGTTATACATCAGCTTACCCATCAGCGATGATACAAATACGCAGATGGTGGAAAAGATCGTATCTAGTGAATGCATCAGGCTGGCCCAGCAGGGGCCAACGCAAGATGAGCTTTCGAAGGCTGTTCGTCAGCTAACTGGTCAGCAGCTCTTCTTGGAGGAGACCCTCGATGGCACTTCGGTCTCCCTGGGGTTGATGGATTCCATCGCTGATTACCGAAAGTCGCTAAGCTACATATCGGATATCCGCAGCCTCAGTACTCAAGATATTCAGATGGCTGCACGGAAGTATTTGATTGAGTCGCCTAAAGCTATTGTTGTCGTCGACCCAATGAAGTTGCAGGGCAGCCGCTGATGTTATTACTAAAGAAGTGGATGCTGTCTCTAGTCATTGCTGCGATGAGCTTATCCCTCATGGCAGACACACCGCCGGTGGAAAAGATGGTGCTGTCAAACGGCGCCACGATTATCTCTGTCACCGAACCCAATGCTAGGGTGATCACCTTGCATGGCTTCTTCAAAGTGGGATTATGGGCGGAGCCAGAAGGTCAAGCCGGCATACGCCACCTAGTGGCGCGATGCCTATTCGGCAGCAGCGAAAATCAAAGCCGCGAAGAGATTGCCACGGAAATTGACCGAGTTGGTGGCGCGGTTTATGTAAATCCTGCCCCAGATATGATTGAGCTAGGCATCAGCACGATCGGCGACCAGTTCGCTAATGCAAGTTATCTGCTTTGCGATGCGGTGAAAAACCCACGATTTGAACCAAAAGAGCTTGATGTCGCTCGCACCGTCTGCCTGAATGATCTTGAAGCGGAGAAGACCAGTCAGTTCCGTGTTGCTTTTCGGCTGCTGCGCGGGTTAGTGCTGCCAGAGGCTAGCAGCTACGGGCACAGCTTGATAGGTGACCGAAGCTTTTTGCAAACCGCAACGGCTCAGCAGTGTCAAAACTTTGCTAACGCCAATCTGACGGCCGACCGGCTGGTCATAGTGGTCATTGGCAACCTGCCCTCCAAGCAGGTATTTAGTCGGTTCACCACTCTGCTCGATGAGTGGCGCACGAAGAGCAGTGTTCAGCGTCCAGAACCTACAGCATACAAACCCATGCAAGATGAGCTGACTGATCTGGAGATGATGCCTTCAGCAACAGCCTACCTAGGCGTTGGGGTTACGGCGCCAGGAATGCTCAGCCCCGATTATCCAGCAGCTCAGGTTCTAGCCACACTATTAGGCACAGGCAAAAGCAGCCGAGTGTTCAGTGAACTGCGAACTAGGGCAGGTATGGGGTATGAGCTGGGTGGATTCTACCCGGACTTGCGCGACAACAGCCTGATTATGGTCTACCTGCAGACACTCACCAGCCGAGATGACCCTGTGACCGGAAAACCGGTGTTGATCGTCGATGAAGCGAAACAGCAGCTTGTCAGGCAGATTGTCAACCTAAAGACCAATCCGCCTACCGACGCTGAGGTTGAGAGGGCCAAACGCATGCTCATCGGTAATCATTCGTTGAAGCATCAACGGCAGCGTGACCGTGCATACTATCTTGGATGGTATGAGGCGGTAGGTTTAGGCACAGATTACGACAGAAAATATGAAGGCATAATCGATGCCGTGACCCCAGATCAGGTGCGCAAGCTAACTGCGAAACTCATCCAAGGCTATGGTGTGGCGGTGGTAATGCCGCAGTAGCAGCCGACACTTGGTTAGGTGTCAGCCGCTTCTGCAAACATATCGACTACTGCTGGCAGCTGTGCCACAAAGAGCGAGCTTCTGCTTTTGCAAGCTCGCATTTTGCATCTGCTCGCAGTATTTTGATTTTGCGAACCTCACCGGCTGCCATATCGAAATAGTTGTCGTCAAACACAACTGCGCAGTCTGGGATTCGAAGCCACACAAACCGAGCTGCGCGTTCGGCAGACACGACGAGTGTGTTATCCTCAATGCGGACACTGAGCCCAGGATCTTGCAGGTTCAGATGTTTCGATGGCACAAACGGCACCGAGGCGCGGCTGATCACCTGGCCGTCTGCCACGAACTCTGTAAAGAGTATCATGTCACGCCGTGCATCACCTGCCAAAAGCTCTGCGAACTGCAGCGAAGCCAGCTCCATGTCACTTTCCTTGGCAGCGACGGCCACAACAGATCCGCTGGCTGCACAGGCGCCTGACGTCGACTCGAGCCGCCAATTCAACACGCCGCACACATCCTGCGCGGTGTCGTTGGTGATGTGGACGATTGCATTGGTGCCATCCTCGCAGATGCTCAATGCTACCGGCTGGAAGAACCGCTTAGCCAGATACTGCAGCGCTTTCCATCGGCCATAATAGTCTACGCTGGCCCAACTGGCCACAGGCCAGATGTCGTTAAACTGCCAGTATGTTGCGCCCATGCATCGGTAGCCGTTTCGGTGCCGGCGCCAGTGCTCAACGCCATAACGCATGGCTTCCGCTTGCAGTAGTTGGCTGACATAACACAAGTCATCGAAACTGTAAGGGTATTGGAATGTCTGGGCTAAGTAGTGCAGGATCAAGCCATTACCCGCTTGGTTCTTCTGATGGCATTCCATCACATAGCTTAGCGGGTTCAGTTCCTCAGGTTTGGCGAAGCTGCGCACCGTCTCGATGTCAGGGAACGACTCAAAACCGAACTCACTCATAAACCGGAAGTAATGATTGCGATAATCGGCAAATGGCTTTTTGCCATGCCAGACATCCCAGTAGTGAGCATCACCAGACTTGGCGCCGTTGGAATCCACAAACACACCTTCATCACTATGCGGTGATGCTGGCCAGTAGGGGCGTTCAGGGTCAAGCCGTTCGCATACTTCCGGCAGCAGCTGGTGGTAGATTTTCAGATATTCTTCCCTAAACTCGGCGTTGCGTTCTGGGCACCAACCGCCGTCAAGCTGCCACTCCTGCTCATTGTTGCCGCACCACAGGCCAAGGCAAGCGCGGTGCCGCAGGCGAGAAACCACTTGTTCGGCCTCATTTTTCACGTTCGCCATAAACGCTGCATCAGTGGGGTATTGCCCGCAGGCAAACATAAAGTCCTGCCAGATCAACAAGCCGTATTGATCGCAGAGATCATAAAAGGCTTCATCCTCGTAGTATGCGCCGCCCCAACAGCGCAGCATGTTGAAGTTCGACTCGTGTGCGCTCCAGATGAGGTTCTCAAGATGCTCTCTTGTGACACGTGTGGGGTACTGGTCGCTGGGTATCCAGTCACCGCCTTTACCCCAGATGGGTACACCATTCACCACAAACATGAACCGCGCACCCCACTCATCGGGCGTGCGGTCCAGCTCCAGTGTGCGCAGCCCTAGCTGCTTATGAACTGCATCGATGACGCTGCCATTATTGATGAGCTTACAGGTGATGTGATACAGCGGTTGTTTGCCATATCCGTTCGGCCACCATAACTCGGGGTTATCGATGGTGATGTCTGTGTTGATGCAATCACTATCAAGCTCACGCTCGATAGTTTTGCAGTTGCCATCTGGATATTCGCAGCAGATTTGTATACTCAGCGGCTCTTCGCTATATCTCTGCAGCTCTGCACGGCAGCTGATGGTCACAGTGCCGGCATTGTGATGTTGGTCGATGATCAGTTGGTCAATCCGCGCATCGGGTGCGGTTTCTAAATATGCATCGCGCCAGATGCCGCTGGTTGGGTTCTTTGGACCCCAATCCCAACCCCAATGGCACATCGCTTTTCTGGCATACACCATGCCCTGCAGCGACATTTCGGGGCCGGGAGCCGCCAACGGATCGCGAGCCATATCATCAGCAACAGCATTTAATGGTGAGACAAACTTGACGACTAGATCGTTGCCCTTCTCTTTCAGCTTGCCGCGCACATCGAGGCGATATTGCACGTGCATGTTGTTCGTATCCGCAATATGCTCGCCATTAAGATACACCGAAGCGAAGGTATCCAGACCGTTGAACACCAGCCATGCAGGGCTGGAGGCATCAGCGCTATCTTCAAGGTCGAACTCGCGTTGATACTGCCAATCGACTTCGTGCACCCACGCTACTTTGTATTCATTGTCGGCCACGAACGTATCTGGAATGATACCCGCGGCCATCAAATCCACATGTACACCACCCGGTACCGCAGCTTCAACTGGCTTGTCCAACCGATCGCCAGTTAGCTGCCATATTCCGTTTAATGATTGTTTCAATATAAATCTCCTTCAAAGGGTAGTGGGTGGTTATCGCCTAGGCTAGTTTGGCTATTATCTGGGGTAAATCCTGCAGAGTTATAGATACTGAGCTCTATATGCGTTGACTTGATGTATACATGCGCAATGAATGCGGAATGACAGGTACAGGCATCATCACAACAGTGTTTGATGTTATCAACCCATCTATGTATTTTAACAACAGATCGACAGCAACTTCGCCGGCGCGTATGATGTCGGGATCCGTCGTTGGGATTGGTTGGTCTGACATATGGTATTGCGGCAGATTATCAAATCCGGTGACCATAAGCTCATGTTCAAGCTCCATTTCGGCCAAGATATCCATGATGAGGCGTGCCGCATAATCATCTGAAGCTAATATAGCGGTGGGGCGCTCCTCAGGATCTAGACGTGACCATCGCTTAAGGTTTGTCCTAAGGTGAAGGCCGAACACACCGGGGTTGTATACATTCATACCAGACCAACTCCAGGTTGGGTCTGGCGATATGCCCGCAGCCCTTAAGGCGCGAACATATCCCAACCTGCGATCGCGCACTCTGCGATAGAAATACCGCTTATCGTTCTGGCTTGAATCCATAAATGCGATACGTCGATGGCCTGCAGATATCAGCAGCGAGGTGATTTCGTAGCCTGATTGCTCATTATCAAACACAACTTGAGGCCTACGCTGATGAGGGTAGGTTTGATCTACTAACACAATGGGGTAGTCCAGATGTTGGTTGTTGAGGTAGTCGTCGGCGATCTGTTCGCGTGTGCGGGTAGTGGGCAAGATGATCGCACCTGCGCAGTTGGATGCCACAAGCTGAGTGAGGCTTTGCTGTTCTTTTTCGTATTCCCCGTTTGTTGCCACTGTGAGCGGCATGCATCCATACTCCGCGCATTTGCGGCGGACACCTTCCAGAAGCTTCATGCCCATGTTGTTGGTAGCCGAATCCATAATGATAAGCCCAATCTTAAGGTCGGCGTAACTTCGAAATGGAATATCTGCGTTATTCAGTATGCAGCAGCCGTCAAGCCGCTTGGCCGTGATGCCAAGATCGCAAAGTGTTTGAAGCGCCTTAATGATTTGGCTGTGCGAGCCACCGAATTGGGCATGTAATGAACGAATGCTGGGCAGCGGCTGCGAATGCTTAAGCATTCCACAGTATATATATTCCTTCCAAATGGCCTCAGCAAGTATATCTGTTTTCTTTCGCATCATTACTCCCAAGTGTTACTGAACATAAGGTTTAAGTAACTGTCAACACAGATGTCGTTAAGGCGATATCAACGCGCTTGTGTTACCAATATACCCTATGTGGGAGCTACTATTGCAATACATAGATTGTATAAATATGCCGGTATTGAGGGAACTTGCGGTGCAGTGTGGGGATTATAATCGATATAAACCGAAGTTAAGGAAGCCGATTGCGAATTAGCTATGCTGCCGCGGATGGGCCGCCGAACCCATCGTTGACACCATGATGTCTGCATTGCCGCGGGTTTAGTCACCCACACGACATCGTTCCGAAGCTGACGCTCCGGGAACTGCGTTCCGTGCGGGTTCCTGCACCGCGCGGCTCATCATTATCGGCCGGCGTCGCGTCGCTCCGGCCGGCGCAATATAAGGTCTTCCCCTACGCCTGCTGGAACGCGGGCCGGTATTGATCAGCACCCGCCCGTGCATACATGGCAGCCCAGAGTGTAACTGATATGGTCGTAGGGCCCCCGCCAGGGACGTCGTTACGACCAGTTATATAAAAGCGATGGATGACGGGCCGCTGTCACGGACGCCGTCACAGACGAAGTCACGGACGGGCTATCGCACCCATCGCCGAGGGGTCAAGAGTTAAGAGACTGTGTTGTATCAGTACTGATTTTGGGGATGGTAAACCATATGGTGGTGCCGTTGTTTAATGTGCTGTCAATGCCGATGCGTCCGCCATGTGCTTGAACGACACGCCTTACCAACGCTAAGCCGATACCGGATCTATCGAGCTGGTCACCAACCAACGCTCGCCTAAACCCTTGAAAGACCTGTTTATGATACTTGGGATCGATGCCAGGGCCATTATCTTTGACTTTTACGGTGAACTCAGCATCGTCCTGACTGCCGACTATTTCAACAAGGCCATCCGGCTTATCCATAAACGTCACGCTGTTAACCACGAGATGGATCAGCGCACTGACAATCTGTTCTCGTTTAACCTGTACCACAGGCCACTCACCGAAGACCTGTATCTTAATGTTTGAGGGCAAGTTTATACCGCGCAGTACTTCGTGAACAATCTCTTCCATGCGCACTGGCAGTATCCGTTCTGGTGATGTGTGCACACGTGCGAGTTGTTGATAAGCATCTAGGATCTTGTACAACCGCTGCGAGCGATCGGTAAGCATCTCCAGCATCTCCAATGATTCGCCGGTTAGCAACTGCTTACTGTCAGCATAAATCATATCGGCTAATGAGCCTATGGCTCTGACCGGGCCCTTTAGTTCATGCGATGTGATGTGCACAAAGTCCACCAAATCTTCGTTCAGCGCCTGAAGCTGGCTAAGCAGCTGAGCATTATGTCTTTGAGCTTGCACACGTTCTGTAACGTCACGGGCAACACCCCGATATCCCGTAAATTGCCCATCGTCTGAATATACCGGAACACCGGTTATCTCCATCACACATTCTAATCCCTGACTATTCCGCATACTGCACAAGTGCTGTCGAATAGGTGTATACAATCCATTAACCGATGCCATCGCCTTAAGTAGACGGTCGGCATCATCAGACGGCATTAAGTCCATCATCGGCTTATTCATTAAATCCGATGGCAGGTATCCTAGTACATCCTCTACACGGTCGCTGACATATGTGAAGCAATTCTGCTGGTCGATATCCCATACCCAGTCCGACAGGCTGTTGACAATTTGCTGAAGCCGCTGCTCACTGATCCTAAGCTCGTTCTCCATCAATTTCAGATTGGTGATGTCGGTCATCAGCCCCACTACACCAATCATTTCACCTGCGTCATTGTAGAAAGCACCTTTGCGGATGACGATATCACGCATTTGACCATCGGCACGCCTAAGAGGGATTTGCAGTTCCACACGCTCTGTATTACCCGTGAAGTCTTCATTTTCTGTAAGGTTGCGTGCGATGTCAACGCCCCATATGTCCGGTAACCTGCGTCCAATGATCTCAACTTCAGGAACACCCACGAATTCGGCAAATGCTTTATTAGCACTAAGGTAGTTACCAATGGAATCTCTGCTAAACACCGGGTTGGGAATAGCGTCCATCATCGCCCGCAGCTGCCGGTAATTCTCACGCCGGCTTTTCATTGCATTTTCCAGCTCTCGGTTGACTCTGTTAAGTGCTTCGCGCGTATCTAACATTTCAGTAACGTCCAGCGTTAGGCAGACAAGACCATAGATGCTGCCTTCATCGTTTACCATTGGAACCATGGTTGACATAAAGTGTTTATTACGCGTATCATTCGGCATCATCTGGCCGGAGAAACGATGAACTCGTGTTTCCTTGCTGCGTATCACTTCCGCATGGATTTTAGCGACCTCCTCAGCCATCTTCATCACAATGAAATCGCTGGCTGCTTTGCCGATAATCTGCTCTCGAGATCGCCCAAAAAGCTGACACAGGTTGTTGTTTACGACAAGATATCGGCCTTGGGTATCTTGCATATAGGTATACCCTGGAAGATTATTAACGATGGACTCTAGCTCTTTCTTACTGTGTTCTAGAGCATATGCCGTTTTACGGAACAGCCGTTCGTTCATTTCTACAATGAATATGCTGGCTAAAAGAAGCACAACAAGCAGATCGGCTGCCAACAAAAGCCAAAGCGTGTATAGTTTGCTGTTGACAACAGCTTGCTTCCAATCATTACCGTTAGAATCTATGCATAACAGTGCGGCGACTTTGCCGGAGTTATCTAACATAATAGGAGCCAATGCTGTTACCCATGTACCCCATCGATCGCGATATGGACCATATATAGCCGGCCGCCCCGTTTTAGCAGCAAACACTGCCTCAGCAGGAGCATCATCATACACTTTACCCGGTGGCTGAAAATCGGGGTCGCCCATCGCCGTACCATCTACCAGAAACTTAACGGCTCCGTTCTCATACCGGAGAAGGTAAACATATCTGGTATTGGTGAGCTTATTTTGCAGTCGGTTTATGATGATGTGCTGGGCCTGCCATACACTATTCATCACTTCTTTGGGTGTTGTTGTTAGCTGATGAATAGCCGATGCATCAATAGCCATAGCTGCGGTCTGAGCATGGCTAATTAGGGTATCGCGCATATGGCGATCGGTGGAAACAGCGGAGCGGTGCACTAAAAAGGGTGCAGTTACAGATAAGGCCAAGGCAGTAATAATAAAGACATAGGCACGGAATGGGTATTCAACTCGCATACCATAAACAGCAGGTATGATGTGACGCCGCAATATATGCGACATAACGACGTCAAAGGTTAAGCAGCCCACCACCATGATGCATAACGCAGCGTCGCACAATAGGGCTAACATAGCATTGTCGCTGATATGCCAGTTTAGGTCTATACACAGAGACCCAATACCAATACATACTATTGAGCACGATACGATACTTGCCAAAAACCTGCCGATTTTGTGTTCTTTTACGCACAAATACATCGCTTGTGCTGCGTAGAGATGCATACATAGGATGATAGCGGCATTAATGCATCGCGTGATGCCGAAGATCAGCAAGAATAGAACAGTTAACACAGTTACAGAGCGTATGCTAATACGCTTTATCTTGGCTAAGTCACAACACTGTGCACTGTATACGCATAATGCGGCCATGCTGCAAATAAGGCTTATCGAAACAACATAGTGGTGCGTGGAAATAACACCAATGGAGACTTCACGAGCAACTGCGTGAAGCGCACTAAATAACGAATATATGCCTAGAGTTACCCATGGAATAACCCCAACCTTGGCACGTAGACCTGTCATGGCTAATGCCGTTATGTTGAGGAATATAAAAGCACAGATGATCAGGCTGGCTTCATATGTGGTTAACTGGTATATATCCATTTTGTCGTCTTCAACCAAACATGTTGTTGGGTAAGGTTGGCACAATTACCTGTCATTCTATTGACATTGTTGCATATAACAGTGAAAACTAATATTCGTATTTGCCCCGCAGCCGGAATCAGCGCATCGAATATTTCTAAGCCAAGACATCATCGATACTGGGCTCAATCGGCATTGTGAACCATATTGTTGTGCCTTGGTTGACGTGCGAGTTTAAGCCGATTTGTCCGCCGTGAAGCTCAACTACCTTACGGGCGAATGACAATCCCAATCCTGAACCGGTATTGCCTGTGGCGTCAACATCAATCTGTTTAAATGATTCGAACGCAACATCATGATACTGTGGATCGATACCTGGTCCGTTGTCGATGATGGAAAAATAGTAACTGTCGGATAGCTTGCGCCAGTCGAGGTTAACTTGGCCATCGGCTCTGTCCATGAAGTTGATACTGTTTACCAGTAGCTGCTTGAATAGATTGAGTGTAAGGCTGCGTCTGCACTTCAACACAGGCATATCTGGGCTGATGTCGATGGTCACCCAACGCGGAGGGTTTAGTTCAACTACGATCTGGTTAATTTCTGCAGACAGGTTCACTTCCGTAATAGGTTCATTGGCGGAATACATTTCAGCCATACTGTTGTATGCGTCTAGGGATAAAAACAGCTTCTTGGTTCGCTCTTCAATATCTCGCACCCTTTCTCGTCCATCCGTGTCGAGCAGATGATAATGATCTAGCTTTAAGAAATGGGCCAAAGAGTAAATAGTTCGTATTGGCTGTTTGAGCTCATGAGAGATCAAGTGGACTACCTCAGACAACCCTACATTAAGCTTTTTCGATATCCCAAGCAGTCGCTTTTGTTCATGATGGGCTCGCAGTCGTTCCGTGATGTCACGTGCGACCCCTCTGAAGCCATTCCAAGTTCCATCTGGTCCATAAAGCGGTACTGCAGATAGTTCAAAGTAAACTGTTTCGCCATTGAGGTGTTTAAATGAAGCTTCGCGCTGACGAACGACTTCATCTTTGCCAAACAATGAACTAATCTCATCTGGGTTATCGACCACATAATCCATGATGGATGTATCGAGCACGGCATCGGGATCATAGCCTAATACCGAGGTAATTCGATCGCTCACGAAAGTGATTGTCATATGACAGTCGATTTCCCAAACCAAGTCGGACATTACGCTGACTATCTGGCGCAGACGCTGTTCGCTGACTTCCAGAGAGCGTTCAATCCTGCGCAAGTGGGTAATATCCACTAAGCTTGATACCAAACCGGCAACTTGATCATGCTGATCGATGTAAGCCGCTTTATGAACGACCATCTCGTGCAGAGAACCATCTGGGTATTCAACGGTGATTTCGGCAGTTATCACTTGCCGGTTAGTCATCACATTTTGATCACTTTTATGCAGAGGTATCATACGGTCGGCAACACCCATCTCTTCTGCTGTACGGCCTATCATCGCGTCCAGTTTTAGCCCTGCCAGCTCTTCGAATGCGGCGTTGCACATCTGCATTCTTCCGGTCAGCGATTTGTAGTAGATGGGGCTAGGAATAGTACGCATTATTGTTTCTATGCGCTTTAGGTTTCTATTGCCTTCATCAAGGGCGGCTTGCAGCGCCTGGTTTAGTTCTGCCAACTGTTTTCGTGCTGCGAGAATCTCGGTGATGTCGGTAGCCAAGCCTACGATACCAGTTAACATATGGAAATCATCATATACGGGCAATTTTCGGTTGACTAACGAAACCAAATTACCCTTAACTGACACATCATGGATGAGCTGTTCAACAGTAACACCATCTGAGTTGATCTGTGGGATGTTTGTTTGTATGACGTCAGCCAGCTCTGGACTTAACACCTCAGATTGGTTTTTGCCGATTATTTCATCGGGATGCTTACCTATAAGCGCAGCCATAGATGGGTTGATCATTTGAAATACGCCGTCGGTGTCAATCATGTACGCATAGCCTGGCAGGTTGTTAATAAGGCTTTCCAGAACCTGACGGCTCTTTCTTCTGGCATTATCGGCTAAACATTGTATGAGGTTAGCATGCATGACACCGGCTGCTAGTATAAGCAGCAATATCTCGATGATGCCAAAAACTATCATCACTGCGCGGCGTGCGATCATGATTGTGTTTGACCAAACAGAGGCAGGAACATCAAAGAGCAGCGCACCAACAGCGAACTTGGTTCCTTGTTTGTATATGGGCACCACACCGCTAACCCAATTGCCGAGTTTATTTTCGTATGGCTCCGTCACGGTTTGTCGCTGCATCACAAGAGCTTGGTATATCTCAGGGGTGACCTGCCAGCGTCTATTAGCCACTGATGCCTCATCAGCCATCACGGAAGAACTGGTGCCGATGAGAATCACTTTGTCGGATTCCAACGTCACGATATAAGCGGTACTTGGCAGCTGCCCAATTGTGACGATATCAGATAGTGGTCTGTTGAATTCTTGACCGTCAACGGAGTTATATTGAACGCCGCGGGTAGCATTATCAACAACCTTCTGACTGTTAATATTAAGGCAGCTCACGCGTAATAACCGAAGAAGCTCCTGGCGCAGCAGGTTCTCAGCTTGTAAACCAACTGCTTGAGTGGCCACAAATGCTGCCGCAGGAACGAACACAACGGCAAACTTCAATACACTTCCGAAGACGCTACGATACACCTGCTGACCATACACTTCGATACAGCCGATGCGCGTGACATATGCATGAAGTCCCAAAAGAATAAGCAGGTTACCACCACCAAACAGCAGGATCATCGGCATGTTGCTGACGTTGTAAAGGATGGTTTCCTTGCCTAGTCCGATGGCACGAACCTGAGAGCTAAGGGCATATCCCACCAAGACAAGTCCAATGCTGACAAGGGACGCATACAGCTTGGCGGCACTGCTTTTTTGCGAGAGCACGATATACCATACCGCAGCGGTGCCTATGAAGGCGCCGAACATCAACGCAGTTATGAGGTTGAGCTGCAGGAACACCGTCATAGCGCC
>CAZFLA010000020.1:0-36154 GCA_964519405.1 uncultured bacterium | reverse complement strand
CGATGTTGTGCAAGTTATCTCAACTCGAAGCTGAGCTTAACGAAATATACATCATGCATCTTCCTGCCACCGATATGTCTGTAGGTGAAGGTATCACCGCCGAGATGCAATGTCATGTTCAGTCAGCCATTAGTTGGCTTCACCAGAAGTTTGTAACCTGCTTTCACCGTATCGTACACTAATAAATACGATGAATGAACTAGATTTAACAAGTTTGAATAGCGAACAGTGCCAAGCTGTTCAGCACACTGATGGGCCTCTATTAGTGTTCGCAGGAGCTGGCAGCGGTAAAACACGCGTGCTCACCATGCGGGTAGCAAACCTCATTTCCGCTCACGGTGTATCTCCATACGAAATCCTCGCCGTCACATTTACGAATAAGGCTGCGCGCGAGATGAAAGAGCGAATTGATCATCTGCTAGGCGCCGGTATTACTAAAAACATGTGGGTCGGCACCTTCCACAGTATCTGTGCCCGTCTACTGCGTATGTACGGGGCTGAAATCGGTGTTGAGCCAAACTTTGTGATATACGATGATGGCGACCAAAACGCGTTAGTTACCCGAATTATGAAGGATAACAATATCGACCCGAAGAAGTTCGCTCCACGTGGTATTTTAGGTGCCATTAGCAAGGCTAAGGAGCAGATGAAAGGGCCGGCTGACGTTACTCGCAATGACCCATGGACTGAAGTAGTTGGGCGGGTATATGACAACTATCAACGGGAATTGATGCAATGCCGTGCACTCGATTTCGACGACCTGCTAGTCTACGCACTAAAACTGCTTCGCAATAACGGAATGGCTGCCAGCATTTTGCAGCAGCGCTTTCGGTATGTCTTAGTCGATGAGTTTCAGGACGTAAATAAAGTTCAATACAACCTTGTGAAGAACATCGCACAGAAGCACGGTAATCTATGTGCGGTTGGTGATGACGACCAGGCTATCTATAGTTGGCGTGGAGCCGATGTAGACATCATCCTGTCATTTGAAAAAGACTTCGATAACGCTAAAGTAGTCAGACTGGAAAAAAACTACCGATCGACCCAACGAATTCTCGATGCTGCTTTTCACGTGGTCAGCAAGAATGCCAAACGAGCCAGCAAGCGACTCTACGCACAAAAATCGCAGGGGGAATTGGTGGGTATCTGCCAATTGCAGTCCGAACGCGAAGAGGCACGCATGATTGCCCAGAGAATTGATAATGCAGTCAGTAAGGGTAAACGCGAGCTCCGCGATTTTGCGGTTCTTTATAGAACCAATGCTCAGTCACGCGCACTTGAGGAGGCCTTTATGGTCAACCAACTACGATACCAAGTGGTTGGCGGATTAAGGTTCTATCAGCGCAAGGAAGTAAAGGATCTGTTGGCTTATCTGCGTGTTGTGGTAAATCCAGATGACACAGAGAGCGTAAGGCGTGTAATTAACACGCCCACAAGAGGAATCGGTCAAGCAAGTGTAGATGCACTGTTTGCTGAAAGCAAACAAAAGCGCTTCTCATTATTTCGTGCTCTAGAAAATGCTCGTGATGAATGCCGTCTTAAGGGTAAAGCTGCCAACGGTCTGTCTCAGTTCCTTTTGCTGATACGTGACCTTCAAGATATGGCAAAAGAGAAACCTGTATCGGATGTGGTGCGGACACTCGTTGAAGCTACAGGATATATGGAATATCTCGGTCATGGTCAAGACAACGAAACGCAATCCCGAAGAGACAACGTCGGTGAACTGTATTCGGTTACTCACCAGTTTGATGTAAGTGAAGAGGGAGCTGGCGGGCTGCAGGCGTTCCTAGAGCAAGTAGCGCTGGTGAGTGATATTGATTCTGCCGATACAAATGGCAACCATGTATCGTTGATGACTGTTCATTCCGCTAAAGGACTTGAGTTTCCTGTAGTGTTTATCACTGGCTTAGAAGACAGTATTTTCCCGCTTCTTCGTGGAGACAGTCTGAAGGACGATCTGGATGAGGAACGGCGGTTGTTCTATGTGGCGGTAACACGAGCTAAGGAAGAGGCGTATCTTACTTTCAGCACACTGCGCAGCATCTACGGCGAAACCCGACCAATGATGCCATCGAGATTTCTACGCGAAATACCTGAGGATTTAATGCAGATTATTCCTCCGCATCTGTTTAGTGCAGGTATGACACCTAACGAATGCAGTGGATCAGCAAATAACCAGGCTCGTGAGCGAAGCAATGAACGCAGGCATGATATGACTACTGAAACAGCCTACAAGCCCGCGTATAAACCTACCGTAAACACTGCGCCGCGAGGCGTTATAAATCGGGTTCAACCCACAACCGATGTTGGCATGAAAGTCGGGCAGCGTGTGAAGCACCCTTCATTTGGCGATGGTGTGGTGATGAAAATCGAGCCAGGACGCGACGACGCGGTGATTACTGTCGTGTTCCCTCAGCAAGGAATTAAAAAACTGCTGGCATCTCTAGCGAAGCTAAAGGTTATAAAATAGGGGAATACTATGCGTTTTGGCATATTTAAAGATTTATTTCAAAAGATAGATACGCTGATCACTGGTCGCGGTAAGATTGACGACGAACTGTTTGATGAATTCGAGGAAGCACTGCTTGGTGCGGATGTCAATGTAAACCTCACAGAGGAACTACTAACCGAGTTGAAGCAAATGGTCATAGACGAACGTATGAAAGATGCTGCTGATGTTCGTAACGGCTTAGAAAAGATCCTTGCAGATAAACTATCGGGATGTGATGTTCGTCCATTAAATGAGATATCTTCAACACCAGCCTTGTATATCTTCGTTGGCGTAAACGGAGTAGGCAAAACAACAACAATTGCTAAGTTAGCCCAGCGGTTCATAAACGAAGGTAAAAAAGTGATGTTGGCGGCGGCTGATACGTTCCGAGCAGCGGCGATCGAACAGTTGCAGGTATGGGCGAGTCGAACGGGTGCTTCGATTGTCGTGAGCCAGCCTGGCGGTGATCCGTCATCTGTGATATTTGATGCTGTTATGTCAGCCAGAGCTAAAGGCTACGATGTTGTGCTTGCTGATACCGCAGGTCGGCTTCATAACCGTTCTAATCTGATGAGCGAATTGACGAAAATCATGAAGGTTGCTGAAAAGGCACTAGGTCGTAATCCCGATGAGGTATTACTTGTAATAGATGCCACTACTGGCCAAAATGCTATCAGGCAAGCAGCTGAATTCGCGAAATCTGTGCCATTAACAGGTATTGTATTGACAAAGCTTGATGGCACAGCAAGGGGTGGTGCGGTGCTGTCTGTGACCAAAGAGCTGAACCTGCCCATCAAATTGATTGGTGTTGGTGAAACAGCAGGCGACCTCAAAAACTTCGATAACATGAACTTCGTTCGTGAATTATTGGGCTCCGATAACTAACGAGCATTAAGGAGAATATCATGCAAGGTGTTATCATCGCAGGTGGAATGGGCACGCGATTTCGTCCCTTAACTTATATTCGTCCCAAACCATTAATCCCTGTTGTAAACAAGCCTCTGCTTGAATATCAAGTGGAGTTGCTGCGTCAGCATGGTGTGGATCGTATTGTATTTGCCACCAACTACCTATCGGAAATGATAGAGAAGCATTTTGGTGATGGCCAACGCTATGGTGTTGAGATGCGATATGCTATCGAAGAATCGCCGTTAGGAACAGGTGGGGCGATTAAGAATGCTGCAAAGCATCTTTGGGAGCCAGACGATTTCGTGGTGTTTAATGGCGATATTATCTGTAACTTTAATATCCAACAGATTGTTGAATTCCACCGGTCGCAAAAAGCGACCTGCACTATTGCACTGACGCCTATGCCGCGACCGAATCCGTTTGGCAAGATCACCACATCAAGTGATCACAAGGTGCAGTCGTGGATTGAACCATCTGAAGCGGAGAAGAAAGCCTTAGCAGCTCAATCAGCCAACGCAGTATCGAGTGAAGGCGATGACTATATCAATGCAGGGTTTTATGTGATTTCGCCGAAACTACTTCAACTGATGGCCAATGACCGACCTGTCTCAATTGAACGCGAGACATTCCCGGCTTTACTGCAAAATCATGACGCTTTTTATGCTCTTCCCCTTGATGGATATTGGACTGATGTGGGGCGTCCCTCTCAGTTAATGGACGTTACAGATGCAGTCATGTCAGGAAAACTTCCAGGACTAAAAACGAGTGCACTACATAAGTCTGCGATAATCGACAAATCGGCAGTGATGAACGGTAATGTGGTCGTAGCAGATCATTGCCACGTAGAGCATGGTGCAAGTGTCACAAATAGTGTTTTAATGCCGCATGTTCATGTTGGTGCCGATTCTGTGTTGAACAACTGTATAATTGATAGTGAGTGCTTTATAGAACCCTCAGTAACACTTGATGGAGTAGTACTTGGTGCGGGCAGCCGCATCACAAAGGGTACGCAACTCAAAGGTATCTTGTCGAACTGAGCAAAAGCACAATTAATAACAAGGATACAAATCTCATGGCTATAGATAAACGCATCGGCATGGCTAATTTAGGTGCTCAGTATCGACAGATAAAAGAGCAGCTAGATCCTGTATTGTCGGAAATCATGAATAGTGGCTGGTTCGTGATGGGTAAGAACGTAACATCACTGGAAAGCGAAATTGCGTCGGAGTGCGATGCGAACCATGGTATATCGTGCGCTAGTGGAACAGATGCCATCGAAATTGCTCTAGCTGCTGCGGGTATCGGTGCCGGTGATGAAGTTATTACCTCGCCGTTTACTTTCGTAGCTACTGCGGAATCTATCGTAAGGCTTGGTGCTGTGCCTGTTTTCGCTGACATCAACGAAAACACCTTCTTGATAGAACCAAAGACCGTTGAACCTCTCATTACAAGCAAAACAAAGGCCATCATGCCCGTTGATCTATATGGACAGATGACTGATAGAGTTGGATTTCAAAAGCTGGCAGAACAATATGGGCTAGTTCACATTGTTGACGGTGCTCAAGCCATTATGTGCCGACAGAATGGTCATGGGATAGCATATGGCTGCGACTGTGCTACCCTAAGTTTCTTCCCAACAAAGAATCTAGGAGCATTTGGTGATGGCGGTATGATGGTTACCAACCATGATGATATCGCAGACGTTGCTAAACGACTTCGTGTTCATGGCACAGGTTCTACCACTTACTACTATGATATTCCTGGCTATTGCAGCAGGCTTGATGAAATACAAGCAGCAGTTTTGCGGATAAAGTATCCGCTGATGGCTGCATGGACGGAAGATCGCCGCAGACATGCTGATATCTATAATGATATGTTGAAATCTGTAGACGTCGTTACACCTATGGTGGTTGAGGGCAACTACCATTCTTACCACCAGTACACAATTACTACTCCTAGAAGAGATGAGCTAAAGAGTTATCTGCAGCAAAATGGTGTTGATAGTGCGGTATACTATCCACATCCACTGCATCTGCAAAAGGCCTATAGTGGCATGGGGCTAGGCGCGGGAAGCTATCCAATGGCTGAAAAAGCGGCTAATGAAGTGCTTTCACTGCCTGTTCACCCTCAGTTGACCGACGATGAAATCCGAACAGTATCATCCCTGATTCAGAAGTTCTTCTTAGGAGACTAGTATATGAAAGCAATGATCCTTGCTGCTGGTGTTGGCTCTCGGCTAGATCCGCTCACGAGAAGTCTACCGAAACCAATGGTGCCAGTGATCAATCGGCCTGTCATCGAACACATCGTGCGTTTACTGAAACGCCACGGATTTGATGACATCGTAGTGAACTTGCATTACTTGGGCGATCAGATTGACGCACATTTCAAAAAATGCAAGGATCTTGGCGTAACACTCCATTTTCAGTATGAAGACCGACTGTGGGGTGATGCCGGCAGCCTTAAGCGATGTGAACAGTTTTTTGATGACACTTTCATCGTTATTGGCGGTGATGACATCACTGATCTTGATTTATCACGATTAGTTCGTCATCATAAAGAGAAGAGGGCTTTAGCATCAATTGCTCTTAGCCTCGTGGATGATCCCAGCGAGTATGGTATCGTACTAATGAATGAACGTGGGCGTATAACCCGCTTCATGGAAAAACCAAAAGGTGAAACCATATTCAGCAATTCAGCGAATACGGGTGTGTATGTATTTGAACCCGAGATATTCGACCTGATTCCGAAGGGCACCACTTATGGTTTCGGCCATAATTTGATGCCTCTGTTGATTGAGCAAAAGAAGCCATTATATGGCTTACTTACAAGCGCGTATTGGAAGGATGTGGGGAACCTTAAGACATATGAGCAATGCCATGTAGACGCCATGGCAGGACGGGTTCAGTTGGATATGCCGTATCCGCAAGTCAAAAAGTACATGTGGATTGGCGATAATGTTCAAATAGATCCAACGGCAGAGATTGGTTATCCCGTGACGATCGGAGATAACTGTGTTATTGGCCCAGGTGCTAAGGTGCTGGAAAACAGCGTTTTAGGGATTAACTGTGAAGTAAGAGCTCACGCAACTGTTGATCAAAGCATCTTGTGGGACAATGCTGTAGTGGAACCCGATACCATGTTGGTGCGCTGTGTGGTAGGGCGTGGATGTAAAGTTGCCAGCAATGCTGCGGTTTTTGATGGAGTAATCATCAATCCTGCACGCGCGAAATCGAAAAAGTAACTTTTGCAATATATGGTGTGCGTTTGGTACACTTATATGCGACACTCAAATGGAGGCGATCATTTTATGGTCAAGTTAATGGAGAACGAAACGATCGATAGCGCTCTTAAGCGTTTTAAGAAGGAGCTTCAGCAGTCTGGAGTTCTTAAAGAGGCGAGGGAACACGAGCATTATATGAAGCCGAGCGACAAGCGTCGTAAAGCTGAAGCTGCTCGCCGCCGAAAGCAGCGCACACGATAAGTTCTCCGTCACGGGATCTTTCTGTAAAAAGATCCGGAGTACTCCGGTGATATTATGAATCGAAAGAAAACCCGAACCCCGCATACAGCTGCAGCCCGTGCGAATACGCGTAGGCTGCAGCCTTTTCAACACATATCTGCCGACTGGCATAGACTAACAATTGCTGTTGTCAGCGTAATTTCACTTACTCTGCTGTTTTTATGGAACCTCGTTCCAGAAGCGGTTCCTCTTCAAGTAGGTGATGTTAGTAATAGGGAAGTGCGTGCACCTCGCAGCGTGACTTACCTTGATATCAATGCCACGGAAGCCAGCAGACGTGCGATGGTTTCTGCTGTACCTCCGGTCACGCAGTCTATTCCTGAAGCCCTAGAAGACTCAGTTCGTGAGTTTGATGGGATCGTAAACGAGCTTCAAAACCCTAAGAGCCGCGAAATCGAAGTTATTTCCGATAACTTCGGGATTCCAAAACAGACACTAACAGACCTTGTTACATCTGGCCGTATTAGGTGGAATATTCTGATTCCTGCATTGAAAAGTGCTTTGATACTACAGATGAATGAGCCTATAGGCGATGTCGATGACGTTGCAGTGGCCAAAGTAATGAAACGTCTGAACCGGAACCGTGTGGCAAAGCTCAACCAAACAGAGATACGCTTAACACCTTACCTTATGCGGGCATCATTGAAAAGCAACTTTAAAGTGGATGTTAAAGCCACTGAGGACGCTAAGAGGAGGGTATCACAAAGTGTTACCCCCGTGTTTAGGTCGTTGATGGCCGGGCAGGTACTTATAAAGCCTGGGCAGACAGTCACCAGAGAACAAACAGATCAGTTGCAGGCATTGGGGTTACAGTATCCGCGCACTAGTGCATGGCAATGGGTCTCTACCTTGTTGTTGATAACAATCTTTATCGCCATCACTGCATTTCACATTGCTCAGTATCACCCACATATATATAACGACACCAAACAACTGTGGCTTATCTACGTCATTATCTTTATCAGCACACTGGGAATTAAGCTAGGCAGCAACCTCATTGGTTACCAGGTAGCAGGTAATTCATATGGCTATTTGGTTGTCATGAGTACTTGTTTGGCTGGTATGTTGATAGCGGTGTTGATATCACCTCACTTGGCTACACTTCTAGTCGGTATTATGAGCGTACAGTCGGCTTTTTTGGCCCATGGCGACCTGCGTTTTGCGGCAATCAGCCTCGTAAGTGCTATGGCAGGCATATACAGTGTAAGGCAGTTGCATGACCGTTTTGACCTCATCCGAGGTGCAATATGGATTGCTAGCTCTGGCATATTGCTGTCACTCGTCACAGGTGTTTCTGCAGATGGACGGCTTGATTACTCTGCAGTTGACTTGGCGTGGGGAGTGGCTATGGCAATTGTGACTGTAATGGCTTTTTCATTGCTTGTCACAGTACTAGAACGTCCATTTCGTGTAGTTACGCCCTTGAGGCTGATAGAACTTAGCAACCCAGAAACACCACTGCTAAAAAGGCTTATGCTAGAGGCGCCTGGCACATATGCGCATAGTGTGGCTGTCGGGAATCTAGCAGCCGCCGCAGCCAAGGAAATTGGTGCAAATCCTTTACTTGCGAGGGTAGGGGCTTACTATCACGATATCGGTAAGATCCGCAGAGCTGACTTCTACATAGAAAACCAGCGATTTGAAAATGTGCACGAAAGACTAACTCCGAGTTTATCTGCGTTGATTATTGGCAACCACGTTACTGAAGGAGCGGCCCTAGCAGAGCAGTCTCGTTTACCACATGTCATTATAGATATCATCCGACAACATCATGGAACATCGTTAATTTCATTCTTCTTCAACCAAGCCAAAAACAACGGACTGGCGACTGATGTAAATATGGAGCAGCACTTTCGATATGGTGGTCCACGGCCCCGCAGCAGAGAAGCTGCATTGGTGATGCTTGCTGACAGTGTGGAGGCTGCTAGCCGCAGCTTAGCGCGTCCTACCCCAGCTAGTGTGGAGAACCTCGTGAAGCGCATCATCAAGTCGAAAATGGATGACGGTCAGCTAGATCACTGTCAACTTACATTTGCCGATATAAGCCTTATCGCAAAGTGCTTTACCCATATTGTGTGCAGCATTTATCATACACGTATTGAATACCCATCAGTTAACGGAGAACCTAATGCCAGTATCAATCAGCAATCCGAAGAGAAGACAAATCCCGAGAGACTTGCTCTCTAAAGCGTGTCAACATACGTTGGATGCTTATGATAAGTCCAACTGTGATGTGTCGCTTGTCATATCTAACGACCAGCTTCTTCACGAGTTAAATCTACAGTATCGAGGTATGGATAAACCTACTGATGTGCTTAGTTTTAGCCTCATTAGTGAAGATGATAGTATGAGCTTTGCAAACGAGCTGCCCAACATGGAGCTAGGTGAAATCTACATCAGCTATCAAACGGCGCAGCGCCAAGCCATCAATGCTGGCCACAGCGTAGAAAATGAGATAGTTTTCTTGGCAGTTCATGGGGTTTTACATCTCCTGGGATACAATGATGATACAGAGGATGAATTAGCCGAGATGATGCGTCTGGGCCACATCATGATAAATGAAGTAACAGGATGACATTACCTATAGATGAAGATAAACAAAAGTCCCGCAAATAGCTTTAAATACGCAGTTGATGGAATTATATATACATTCCGTACACAACTGCACATGCGGATACATTTCTTTTTCGTATTAGGTGTTCTATTTCTAGGATTAATCACTAACCTATCAAAATCAGATATGGTTATCTTACTGTTCACGGTTAGCCTGGTTCTTGTCGCGGAGATGATCAACACCGCTATCGAATCTGTTGTTGACTTGGTGACTGATACATACCATCCTCTAGCTAAGTCGGCCAAAGATATCGCAGCTGGTGCTGTGCTGGTCACTGCTGTAAATGCCATCGTGGTGGGAGTGTTGCTGTTCTTCACGGACAAGGGGCTTGATCACATTAAGTTCATGTATAAACGGCCTCCTGTGGATCCTGTCATTAGCGTCACAATAGGTATTGTGTTTTTGATGCTGATTGTGCTCATCGGTAAGGTATTTGGTCAGAAGGGCACCATCCTTCAGGGTGGGGTTATATCTGGGCATAGCGCGGTGGCCATGTTTCTCGCGTTATGCATCACACTCTACTCAAACAACCTAATGGCATCCATATTAGCATTGTGTTTATGCGCATTAGTGATGCAAAGTCGTGTAGAGGGCAAAATCCACACCGTACAAGAAGTATTAATCGGGGCGCTGGCTGCCGCTATTGTGATGGGCATCGTATTTTTCATAAGGCAATAGATCACCTACAGGTTTTCCACGATACTATGTGCAAGGAGTATATTTGGCGATGCTGAAACGGTTCTTTAGGTATTTAAGGGCGTTGTTTGGTTCGTTGCTTGGTAGAGTTGAAGATCCAGAAATTCTGCTCGAACAGGCCAAACAAGACATGCAGGATAACCTTAATAAAAATAAGCAGCGTGTCATTGCAGCGATAACAGAACGCAATCGTTTGCAAATGGAATTAGACAAAACGAACAAGCAAATTGGCGAATACAATGCGCGCGCGGAACAAGCTATAAGGGCTGGCGAACGTGATCTGGCGAGACAAATGCTTGTTGAGAAGCAGTTATTATCTACATCGCTGGAAACACTGCAGCAATCGCTTGACTCGGCGAACAGCATGGTGCAGCAGGCTAAGGAAGCGATCGCAACTGAAGAACGGCAGATTCGGCAGCGAACCGCAGAGATCCTGGCACAAAAGACGCGTTGGAAAAGTGCGCAAATTCAAAAGCAGCTTAGTGAGACTTTAGGAAGTCTGCAGATCAGCGATGCAAGCCAGGATGTAAGCCGGGCTACAGAGATGATCGATAAAGCACAAGCTCAAGCAGCAGCGACTGCCGAATTAGGCAACGACAGTGTTGTTAGTAAACTGAACAAGCTTGATGATATATCGGCTCGGCAAAGCGCGGAGCTTGAACTTCAGCAATTGGAGCAGAAGGTGAACCCGGGTTCACAATCAGTCCAAACTAGTGCGGCAAATGGCACGTCTGGTGGGGCCACTGGAGTGGATTCTGAGTTAGAGGCACTAGAAAACAGAATTCGTAAAATTGATGAAAGCTCAAGTCAGAAATAGAACATAATATATATTATCAGACGTAATTAGTGCAACACAAAACGGGGCAGTCTAGTATTAAGACTGCCCCGTTTTGCTGGTTACTTTTGGGAATTCTATGATACTGTTTGTTTTAATGAAATATCTTGCTTAATCTTATTGATCAAATCAGAGGACCGTTTAAGCAATAGGTCAATATCTTCTTCACTGCGTCGCTTTCGGCGAACCCATGCTGTGCTGGCAATGGCTCCTGCAGTAACAGCGGCTGCAACTGCAACTCCCAGCCATACATACCCACGTTTTACCATCTCTTCACCTTCTCAGTAATGAATATCATAGATCGTATCGGCGATTGGTATCTGTGTCCTTGCTGTTGAAAATTCGTTTAACAAAAGCAATAAGTTCGGTTGGGTTGAATGGTTTCGTCAAATAGAGGTCTGCTCCGTGCTGCCAACCGGTAAAAACATCAGCGTCTTGCGTTTTTGCAGTAAGCATAATCACAGGCAGGTCTCTGGTCTCTTTACTCTTACGTAATGACTTTAAGACTTCGAAACCATCGATTTGAGGCATCATCACGTCGAGTACGACGAGATCGGGTCGATCAGCAGCGATCTTCGCTAATGCATCTTTTCCATCAACAGCCGTCAGTACTTCAAAGCCTTGTCTTTCAAGACTAACTTGCACCAAACGGCGTATATGCTGCTCATCGTCTACCGCGAGAACGCGAAACTTACGATCCATACTATTGCTTATTGCCTCCATATGACGTCTGCATAAGAACGTCTCTGTGTTGATGGTACCACAGCTAGAAACGCCCTGTCAAAAGGTGTAGATAAATTAAACTATATCGCACATAGAATACTTAAAATGACGATAAAAATGCTGTTGCAGTTCACCTGAACGACGCAGTCGTTGGGGATATAGCCGGCTGAATCACTTGACAACCTTAAATTGTATGATAAAATATCTTTTGCATGGGGCTATAGCTCAGCTGGGAGAGCGCTTCAATGGCATTGAAGAGGTCAGGAGTTCGATCCTCCTTAGCTCCACCATATTTCGCTACTCGTCATACATATATGATGGGTGGCTTTTTTTTGCTGAGTGCAGCATCCAGCGCATATTTGGTCGGTCTATGCCCTATCTGGTAAAATGTACCGATATGCGCTCAGTATATCGACCCACCAAGGGAGGTCATACCCGTATTGGATACCAGCGACTTTAAAAATGGACTTCACATTCTTCAAGATAATAATATCTTCACAATCATTGAGTTCCAGCATGTAAAACCCGGTAAGGGTGGTGCGTTTGTTCGGACAAAGCTTAGAAATATCCGAACTGGAGCTGTGATTGACAAAACTTTCCGTGCAGGCGAACGTATGGATCAAGCATTTGTTGAGACTAAACCTATGCAGTATCTATACAATCAAGATGAAGACTATCACTTCATGGACATGGAAACAACAGACATGTTCATGCTGAATAGTGCTCAGATTGGCAGTCAGATTAAGTATCTCAAAGAGAACATGGAACTTCATATCGCTCTTTGGAACGGTGAGATCGTTGGTGTAGATTTTCCAACCTTCGTTGAATTGGTCATCACCGAAACCGACCCTGGAGTCAAGGGTGATACTGCCTCTGGTGGCTCCAAACCTGCAACACTTGAAACAGGCGCAGTAATCCGTGTGCCCTTCCATATAAACATCGGCGACGTGGTAAAGGTAGATACTCGTACTGATGACTACCTGGAGCGCGTAAGTCGATCTTCAGACTAACAGGAAGTCGGGTCACCTCATGAAAATTCTTGAGAGGATTTTTGGACGACTGATATACGCCGCGTCTGCGCTAGTAGCGTTATGCGCGGCGTATTTTGTGTGGGGTATAGCAAGCGGCGTCATCGCGTCGTGGTCAGAATTAATACCCGCAGATCAAGCACGTTTTACTCAGAATATCCAGTTAGCTGGGCAGCTTTTGGTTATCGCAAGCGTATTGGCTGCCATAAGCATAGGTTACATTAACTGGCTTCGTTCTGAAATTGGATTTGTATTACTGTTAGTGTTCGTCGTGATGTATTTCGCGATACCAGCCGGATTTGATTGGTGGGCATCGCAAGGTGCGGTGTGGGCAGATGGACGTCCGTTGGCATTAAAGGCAATGTTCACTGCACTGCAGAATGGCTCATACGCCTTTGTTGCCGTGGGGACTATCCTCATATTGCGCAACATTACCACACTCATCGACATTAGCAAGGTGCAGTCTAGACACGCCATTCAGCATAAATTGGGCAACAAACCCGAGCAGTCACATTCTGATATGCTTCTGGGGCCATGCTGGAAACTCCCCTACTGCGTCGACTTCGTCCGTGATAGATGCCCGATATACCTTAACCGCAAAACCTGCTGGCGACATAAAATGGGTTGCATGTGTGAAGAACGCGTGATCATCAACGCCATGGAAATCGAACGAAAAGATGGCTACACACCGGTCAAGTTGGTTAAGATTCCAGAGAACAAGATACTTACTCCAGCCGCTAAGCGTTCGCGATGCCGACAATGCATTATCTACAACCATCGGCAGCATCAGAAATATAAAGTGGCGTTACCGATTACTTTAGTCGCTGCTATCTATGTAATGTATGCGTTTTATGGTAATGTGTGCGGTTGGATACTTAACAGCTTGGAATACCTTGATGTTGTAGTATCGAAAATGGCATTTGCTACAGCCGGACAGAGGATCACTCCATTAGGTGATATGATAGCAAGTTCACATATGGCAGTAGCTTTTCTAACATGCGTGATCTATGTTATCGTAATGTCTTGGATACTGAAGCTGCTTGAACATGCAGTATTCGAGTGGAAAATCTAGGATCGAGGTACACATGTCTCAAATTGATATGAATCTGATCGAGCATATCGTAAAGCGCTTAGCAAACAGCAAAGCCGTTTCCCTTAATATCTCTATAGGTGACAGTAAACTACATATCGTTCGTGGCGGCAGCAGTGGCACCGATGCGAAATTGAATACTTTTACAAATACACCCAAAGAAATTGATCAATCTGGTCTTGAACTTCAAGATAACGATGCACAGGTTGAAGTAAGCGCCCAGTTGGTTGGTTACTTCCGGTGTCTTCGGATGCCTGTTGTCATTGGTCAGTCTGTGGTACAGGGTCAGCCCATAGGTAATATAGACTCTATGAATATCATGAATGAAGTGTCATCTCCCGTGAATGGTATTATTTCTAACATACTTGTCTCTGAAGGTGATGCCGTTCAGTATGGAACAATGCTGTTTACGATAAGCGTGACAGAGGCTTCTGGTGTTAATGAGACCCAAGACAGCGAAGTGGGTATTTAGGCATGGGCATTGAATATCGACCAGTAAAAAAAGTCCTCATCGCCAATCGAGGTGAAATAGCTGTTAGGGTGATACGTGCTTGCCGCGAAATGAACATTAAAAGTGTAGCGGTGTATAGTACTGCGGATGTAGATAGTATGCATGTTCAAATGGCGGATGAAGCGATATGTGTTGGCCCACCTTCCGGTAAAGACAGCTACATGAATGTACCCAATGTGATCATGGCTGCTAAACAGACCGAAGCAGATGCGATTCACCCTGGATATGGATACCTCAGCGAAAATGCTGCATTTGCAGAAGCATGCGAAGTCAGCGGGCTTACTTTCATAGGAGCGCCTCCTGCTGCGATGAATAGTATGGGAGACAAGTCCGAAGCACGAAACTATGCCAAAAAGGCTCGTGTGCCTGTCATTCCTGGAAGCAATGGACCTGTGTCCAGCGAATCTGATGCACTACGTCAGGCTCGAAAGATTGGATATCCGGTATTGCTGAAAGCAGTCGCTGGCGGCGGTGGTAAGGGAATACGACTAGCCAGGGACCCTGAAGAGTTTACAACTAGTCTTCGCCTAGCTAAAGCGGAAGCTGCTGCAAGCTTCGGATCTGCTGATATTTACATTGAAAAACTCATTACCGATGCACGCCATATCGAAGTGCAAATAATGGCCGATGCGCACGGCAATGCCATACACTTAGGTGAACGTGACTGCTCTGTGCAAACTCCAAGACGCCAAAAAGTGGTTGAAGAGGCTCCAGCTATCGGACTAGACCCTAAAGTCAGGACGCGCATGACAGAGAGCGCCATCCGCCTTGTGAAGCAGGTCGGTTATCGAGGTGCTGGTACTGTTGAGTTTCTCTACGATCATGATGGTCACTACTATTTTATGGAGATGAATACACGTCTTCAGGTAGAACACTGTGTTACCGAAGCGTTGACCGATACTGATTTGGTACAGATGCAGATTATGGTTGCTTCTGGCGAGAAACTACCATTAAGTCAGCGTGATGTGAATTACCGGGGCCATAATATTGAGGTTCGAATAACTGCTGAAGATCCCGATCAGGGCTTAATCCCTACTTCAGGTATCGTTCAGAAAGTAGTGTTCCCTGGCGGACTTGGTGTCCGGATAGACAGCCATGTTTACTCGGGATACGAACTGCCGCCATATTATGATTCCTTATTGGCAAAACTGATTGTTCATGCTCCCAATCGCGAGAAAGCTATTGACCGCATGAACCGCGCGCTAAAGGAGACTATCTTCGACGGCGTAAAAACAAACCTACCGCTATTACGAAAGATCATGCAGGATGCTGAGTATCAGCAAGGCGGCGTGAATACAGATTATCTCAAGCGGTTGCTTCAGCCTGTGGAGGGCATGTAATTTGGCTCATAAACAAAGTGGATCGGTTAAAAAACTACGTCTAGCGCGCGAGCTTGCTTTACGTCTGTTATACAAGTGGGAGTTAAGTGACGAAATCACTCCTGAAGATATCGAAGAAGCTCAAGATCACTTCTCTCTTGACGAAGATGCTATGCAGTTTGCACGCTCAATTGTCGATGGTGTCACCAAAGAAGTGAATGAGATCGACGCGAAAATTCTAGATTTCTGTAAGCAGTTAGTTGACGGTGTCTGCGCCGATGTTGATCATATCGACGCTGTTATAGAAGCAAGAAGCGTTGGTTGGCCAATTTCTCGGCAGCCGCTTCCTGACAGAAACATCGTAAGAATCGCTGTATGGGAATTAATTAACCGTCCAGAAACCTCCGAAGCCGTTATTATCAGCGAGGCTGTTGAGCTTTCGAAGAAATACAGTGATGATGATGCAAGCCGATTTGTAAACGGGCTCCTGGCTGGTATATTACAGGATGTACGACCAGAGGCACCGAAAGACGCAAAGGAATAGAACAGTGTCAGCACAAATACTTGATGGTTCCGCAACAGCTGCTATCATTAGGCAAGAACTCAAAGAACAATCGAAACAACTTACAGAGATGGGCTGCCAACCAAAGTTGGCAGTGGTGCTCATCGGTGATGATCCTGCCTCGCACACCTATGTAAAGATGAAACAAAAGGCATGCAAAGCGGTGGGAGTCATATCAGAACGCTACGCCCTACCTGCTGATACATCGCAAGAAGAGGCAGAACAGTTAATCATCAAGCTTAACCAGGATACTTCTATCCATGGAGTTCTTATACAGCATCCCCTACCCAAGCACCTAGATGAACTCCGCGTGTTGGGTTTACTTGACCCCGATAAGGATGTTGATGGTATCACTCCTAACTCATTAGGCCGGTTAGCATCGGGTATTCCAGGATATCGCTGCTGCACACCGCTCGGTATTGTTGAGCTGCTAAAGAGATACAATATCCAAATATCCGGTAAAAAGGTGGTTGTGGTTGGCCGCAGCTTGATTTTAGGCAAGCCCATGGCATTGCTTATGCTTGAGCAACATGCAACGGTGACTATGTGTCATTCGCGTACTGTGGATCTTCCCAGCGAAGTTAAGCAAGCTGATATCGTGGTTGCTGCTGTCGGGAAAGCCGAACTAGTTAAGGGAGACTGGATTAAACCAGGCGCCGTTGTGATCGATGCAGGATACAACCGCGTTGAGGGACGCACTGGTGATGTCGGTGATGTCGATTTTGCTGCAGCCAGTGAAGTGGCTTCGTATATTACACCAGTTCCCGGCGGTGTTGGCCCGATGACGATAGCAATGCTGATGTCCAATTCGGTCGCAGCTGCTGCAAAAGCCGCAGGAATCTAGCTTCAATGGAATTTGAGGAACGGATACAGCCATATCGGATTATAGTCGATGGTTGGCTGAACGAGCTATTACCATCTCCCCAGCAGTCACCGCAGATACTTCATGCGGCGATGAGGTATAGTGCGTTAGCTCCCGGTAAGCGCATACGGCCGATTTTGGCAATCCTAGCGGGTAAGATGCTGGGTTCTTCGCCCGAATCGATGAAATACACTGCCTGCGCCATAGAGTGTATTCATGCGTTTTCGTTGATACACGATGACCTTCCTGCTATAGATAATGATGATCTGCGCCGAGGGCGTCTGACATGCCACAAGCGGTTTGACGAACCCACAGCAATCATGGCTGGAGACGCTCTGTTTGCCTTTGCATACGATCTACTGTCTCGAAGCAGCGACGCAAGCGAACCATCTGCCCAGCTAGCTGTGATTAGGGAAGTTAGCCGTGCTGTTGGCAGCATGGGGCTTGTCGGCGGTGAAATGCTGGATATTGAAGCCGAAAATCAAGACGTCACAAAGCAGCAGCTCTTCAATATTCATCGTGGAAAAACAGCAGCTCTTATTGAATGCAGCGTCGTATGCGGAGCGATTATTGCCGGAGGCGATCCGGGGGAAATTGCGGCCATTCGCACATTCGGCAGCGAAATTGGTTTGGCCTTTCAAATTGCTGATGATCTATTGAATGTCATCGGTGATGCTAAACAGCTTGGAAAAGCTGTTGGCAGCGATAAAGAACGCGGTAAAGCCACCTACCCTAGCCTATATGGCCTTGAGGGAACAAAACAAGAGCTTCATATTCGCGTATCGAATGCTAAAAACGCCATATCAGTGTTTGGAGATCGTGCTGACGACCTTAGTTGCTTAGCCGATTATGTGGCAGATCGAGATAAGTAATGCTAGAACAAAGACTTCAACAGATATCAGATGAAATGCGAGTGGTGATGGACCAACGTGACCATTATCGCGAAAAAGCGCTAAAGGGTAGCCGGGAACTCATTCGATATTCATCTGTCACGATTAAGCACCTTCATCGCCGCGAATGGGACGATGCAGAAGCTCAGTTGCAGCGAGCGGTTGAATGTGCGCAGCAACTAATGCAGCTAAAATCGGAATGTGCTGAAGTATATTACGCGGGATACACACAAGATGGCTTGAAAGAGTTATGGGAAGCGATGTTGTTCAACCATATGCTGCGTGGTGATGACATGCCTAGCAACCGCGATCTCAATGCTGAACCTCCAGCATACCTCAACGGAATGGCTGAAGCTGCTTCGGAGTGCAGACGACAGATACTGGATCTTCTCAGAGCAAAAAACTATACTGAAGCCGAACGCCTGCTTAACGTCATGGATGAAGTTTATCTTTTCTGCACAGGGTTTGACTACACAGATGCCATCACAGGTGGATTACGACGGACAGTGGATGCTTTAAGGGCAGTTATTGAACGGACACGAGGTGACTTAACCATTACGTTCATACAGGCTGAACTGGAAGAGACAATACGTCAAAGAAGAGATTAGCCAAAGTCATGGGCTCGCATTCAATACCAATATGCGAGCCCATTCCGTTCTTATTCGCTTTTTTGGATCAACTTGCTAGCATTTTCTACGGCCATGCACTTCACAATTTCACCGTAATATACTCGATGATAGTCGCCATCAGGATAGTAACGACTGTCGATATCTCCACCGATGAGTTCCGGAAGATTGTGAGTATATAGCGTCTTACATTCAAAATGGATGACAGACTGTTCGATATATGGAGTTTCAATGGCATTGCCCTTCACAGGCGTCAGGTTTTGGCTTGCGAATTTGTCGTCATCGCGACCTGACACTCGTCCGCAATATGATACAGTTCGCAGTGCAGAGTAAGGCATCACATTTACGCTGAACTCCCATGCATTATTTATGAGCCCAAACGTGAACCGTGATGGACGCACATATACCGTCATAATCGGCTTGCCCCACACAAAACCTGCGGTATACCACCCTATTGTCATCACGTTAGGTTTTCCGTCGGGCCCTTTGGTAACTAGTAACGAACCTTCACGGCTTGTGACCTCACATAGTTCGTTGAGGCATGTTTTATAATCGACTTCAAATTGTTCCATTGGTATCTCCTATTCAAAAAACATCGCATCGGCATAGATATCACTAAATTCAGGATCACCAGACAGCTCGATATAACGCACCTTACTTCTGATATCACAAGTGTGACGCCGATGCATGGTAGACAGTAATGCCATACTGGCCCCCATCCCCGCAGCGTTTCCTACACTATTCACTTTATCAACGCACATACGAGGTATCAAACCAATACCCATTGCTGATAGAGTTCTAATGTAGTTGCCAAAGGCTCCGGCTAGTAAAATGCTGTCGATCTGTTCTACTTCGATGTTCGCCTTTTTGCACAGCATCATGATGCCTGCATATACGGCTGCTTTTGCATTCTGAACCTGGCGGATATCACGCTGCGTAATCACAACATCGCCATCGATCCCGCTTTTTTCGGCTTCCACGATGACAAACTCATTGCCGTTTTGTCCTTGCCGAATTCGTTGAAGCAGCGCTTCGTCTTCGCAGTCGGAATCTTCAGCGCTTTGCAGTCGTCCGCTGTCATCTATTAACTGGGTGCGCAGCATTTCGCTCACCAAATCAACTAGGCCTGTTCCGCATAATCCCTTGGCAGCGCAGCCGTTAATGGTTTCTATGACCACATTACCATCAACGAATTGTATGGAACTTATGGCTCCGTCTTCAGCTCTCATTCCTTGAGATATAGATCCACCTTCAAAACACGGACCGGCTGCTGTGGCGGCGGCAAGCATATTGCCGTCATGCTGAAGCACCATTTCGCCATTTGTGCCGATGTCGATGAACAGCGTGGTTGAGGTCAGGTCATCTAGTGACGAAGCCAGTATCCCTGCGGTGATGTCTCCACCTACATAGCTGGCTATGTGGGGCATGAAATTCACCCGAGCACAAGGGTTTATATTAAGCCCAACTTCTTTCGCCTCGAAAAACAGACGGCTGGTGTTGACTGGAATGTAAGGAGCTCGTGCAATAGATTCAGTAGGAAACCCCAAAGCGAGGTGCAGCATTGTGGTATTGCCAGCAATCTCCACATCGTATACATGCCTTAAGTCTATCTTTGCTGATTTAATTAACTTCTCCAGCAGAGAATTGAGACCGCCTATGATACAGCGTCGCAGCGTTTCTGCTGTTTCGGGTGTTGATGCATACTCAATCCTTGAGATCACATCTCCGCCATATTGCGTTTGGGGGTTAATTGTCGATGCCACAGCACATTGGTTGCCGGAGTTGATATCGAACAGATAACCTACTATGGTCGTTGTGCCAATATCGAAGGCTGCCCCGTATAGGTGCGATGCAGTATCTCCTGGCTCTATATCAATGATCTCATTGTTTCGTGTGGTTACAGTGGCCATATAGTCATTGTTTCGCAGTATGCCAGGCAGTTGGCGCAGCAAGCTTGTGTTTGATGCTGTCAGGCTCGGTGTACCGCCTAAAGCCTCAATAAGCCGTTCGTAATCGCCGCGTTGATCTTGCAAAGATGGCTGGTTAACAGATACACACTTTTTCGTTAGGGTGGTATCTACATCGACATCAATATCAACACCATTGGATAGAACTGATATCTTCGATCGAACGGGTACATGAACGACAACATCCCCTTCTGGAATGCAAAAACAAGCCAGACGCCAACCTGCGTCGATCTGATCGTCGCTCAGCAGTTTCAGTTCCTGAGGTGTTGGTTTATTACATGGACCTTCAGCAATGATCTTGCATTTTCCGCAGGTGCTATTTCCATTGCAGCTTTGGTCAATGGGTATAGAATGGCGCTGTGCGAGTTGTAAGATATCTGTGGCATTACCAAACTCCATAGTGACGTTGTTTGGTAGGAATGTGACTTGTGCACTACACATACTGTCGACTTTCACCTGATCGTTTGGCCTTGATGACATTTCTTGGCCAGAGTCTTTCTTATGTTACCTAACTTACTATACATAATCATGCGATCAGCTAACCGCATTCTGTGAACATCATTTGGTAATATGGTGACGGGGTAAGCATCTATTGGGATGTCCGATGACATCGAACTCCCATACCGATGCTGGTACACTGATGAGTAGATATCAATTGATAAGGCGACTGGAATTGCTTCGAAACATAATGTCATACATGCTCCGTTTCATAATACTGTCATTCATACTTACTATCTCCAGTGCTTCATTTAGCCAAGATACCATTAGCTTAAGCGTATACCCCAAGACACAGGGTACGTTAAGGATTGTGAGCAAGGATGATACGAATGGGTTAATCATCGGCCGCGTGCTCAAGGTCGTCGCATCAACTAAACCAAGCAATACAGTGTCCCTATATCCAGCCGATACCAAACCTAAATCGCCAGGAATCTACACCGACATTCCTGCAAAGTCGCCCGTATGGCAAACCATAGGGTCCAATAAAGCTGTGTGGAAACTATCCAAATCCGATGTGGGTTGGGAGAAACAGCATTCCATTATCACACTGGCCAGTAATGTACCAATACCAACTGGTTGGCAGCAGATTGCAGAAACTGAAAGCGTGAATGCCTCTGCTCGTTCAACAAGCTCGACGAAACCACCCGCAAAAAGCGTTAATGGATGGCTGAGCGTGGTGCTAAGGGGGCTGGATCGGCTTGTGCAGTCCAAAGGAAATGATGTTTTCGTGCAGTTGTGTGTTGATGGACGGGCTAGAGCAATCAGCAATAACCTAACATCACCAATATCCTGGGATACAAAAGAATTGCCTGATGGTTGTTATGTGGTAGAACTGCGGGTTTACACAAACGGCGCCAATTTTCTTCTGTTTATAAGCCCGCAAGTTCTGTGCATTCGCAACGATCTATAGTATTTTTGGTTCTCCGCTGTATAGCCAATTCACTTCATCGTCTGTTAACTTGGTGTTGATACTGTTCATTGAAATCGCCAGCTCTTCTATAGTCTGAGGCCCTACCATCGCTAGTGTTGGGAATTTCTGATGAAATAGCCAAGCTAGGACAATCGATACCGGTTCAACCCCTTTTATCTTCGCTAGCTTCTCTACGCGGAGCTTCCTCTTAAAGTTCATTGCACTAAACCAACTTTTTACCATCGGTCTATCAATAAGCCGAAACTCAAGTCCGTTCGGGAAGAACCCCTGCCCTAAACTACTCCACGACATCACAGCCATCTGGTGTTGTGCGAACCAATCTCGCGACTCTGTGTCATTACTGCAGACGGCACCATCCCATACAGGGCGTGTCATGTCAGCGAGACTCAGGTTATTGCATATCGCTGAAAATCCAAGAAGTCCGTTGTGTTTTGCATACTCATTAGCTTCACAGATGCGTTGTATGCTCCAGTTGTTTGCTGCGAAACAACGAATCCTTCCTTGTTTCACATACTCATTGAGTCTGTCTATATACTCCTCTACTGGAGTATCTTTGCTGTCTCCATTGAGCATGTAGATGTCGAGATAATCCGTACCAAGTGTATCTAGCGTTTGTTTCAGATGAAGCTGATCTTCTGTTGGATCGAGTAATCCATTGCCGATCAGAACGATGCTATCGCGAATATTTCTGTTCTTTATCCAAGCCGCGAGATATCTGTTGTAATCTGACGATACATAGTTATTTACGGTATCGAAGCAGTTGCCGCCATGTTCATAATAGTAGTCGCTCATCACAGAGCAATATGGCAGGTTTAATAGCTCACTATCTGGCATAGCCCCTAAGATGATACGGGACACTGGTTTATCCAACGGGGGTATATGCTTGTATTTCATAGACACTGCAGGTGACTGCTTAACATTCAATGGCAGCCTGTCTACGGGGGGAAGATAACCATCAATTTGTTCAGATGGGTATATCACCCCTATCTCTTTGCGCCAGTTATCCAGACATCGCATGTTACCTAGGGTGTCGTCCCAACTCATCCCAGCGTATTGCATTAGCCCAGCATCGATACACTCGGCAACGGTGTCTGCCTCGATGGCGTATATATCACGCTCGGAATGGATGGCTACCTCTTCGACTGGCTTATCGTTAAGATGTAGGTACATATGCGACTCACCGCCATCTCTTGCACACAACCAAGGCGAATGTATAAGCAGATACCCCTTACTGCCATAAATCGTCGCGGTGTTCGGTTGGGCTAACTGAACACCGGTAGATATGGTCGCAATGATGTCGTGATGAAACTTCATGATCGCACTCGTATAGGCATCAATATCAGTTTCGGTAAGCCGCCCTACGGCAGACATTTTTACAGGCTCTGCATAAGGTTGGTTTTGTCCAACACCTGCGATCAAGCGAGCGAACGACATGCAATAGCAGCCTACATCCATGATCCCACCGCCGGCAAGCTCCCTGGAAAACACACGGCTGTCTTCATCCATATCCATGTAGAAACTATGTGATGCTTCAATACTGCGAACTCTGCCAAGTGTGCCCTTACTAACGATATCGATGATGGCTTTTGTTTGCGGGTTACATCGATACATATAGGCTTCCATCAGAAACACTTGGTTGTCACGTGCTGCTTGCACTGCAGCCATGGCTTCGGCGTGATTTAAAGCTATTGGCTTTTCGCAGAGAATGTGTTTACCAGCTTCGGCTGCTTTGACAATCCATTCCGCATGAAAAGGGTGAGGCGTGCAGATATACACTGCATCCACTTTGCCGTCATCAAGTAAAGCTTGGTATGAACCATATGCAGTGAGTGCTCCATATGAGCTTGCAAATGACTCTGCTTTGTACAGTTCCCTACTGGCAACTGCATACAACGATCCAGATTTTGATTTCTTTATCCCCGAAGCAAAGCTTCTCGCGATATTACCTGTACCGATAATTCCCCATTTTATGTGCATAATGTCGTATGTATCTCCTGAAAACTGGCGGTTAATGTATATTTACTTAAAGTATGACAATTATCCTGCGAGTGCATGTATATTGAAGTTTCTACTTGTATCAGACTACATATGTGGCTATACTTATTTAATAGGCGCTATATATGCACTATTTTAGTGTTAGGTGATGATATGAAATGTCCCTTCTGTGGTCATATGGAAGATAAGGTAATAGCTTCACGCTCCGTTAGGGATGGTGAAGCAACCCGTAGGCGCAGAGAGTGCCTCGACTGCGGACGGAGATTTACCACCTACGAGCAGATAGAAGAACACCAACTTTTAGTCGTTAAGCGCGATGGGCGCCGAGAACGATTTGATCGTCATAAACTACTTAATGGTCTTCGGATGGCTTGTCAGAAAAGGCCTGTATCCGATGATCAACTTCAGGAGCTTGTGGACGAAGTAGAACGCGAAGCTGTCGATACAGGCAAGACCGAACTTGAGTCATTGTCATTGGGCGACATGGTGATGCATCGTCTGCAAAAATTAGATGCTGTTGCATATGTTCGCTTCGCATCTGTCTACAAGAAGTTTCACAACGCAGAAGAGTTCAAAGAACTCGTAAACTGGATGGCGCAGAACTAGTATTTTGCCCATCCATAGGAATAACAACTATACGCAGGAGAGTCTGTATCATATGGCACCCAAAGAATCTTCATTACGACGTCCTGTATCTGGTTCCGAGGATTTATCTATTGAGCAAGCCATGAGTAATATCTCCGCTTGCTGGCGAAACGCAGAAGCTGCAGGCTTATGTGTTGACCGCAAATTCACGAAACCAGGTGTGCATCCATTTGATACCGTCGAATGGGAAAACCGAAAAGCAACAATTGGCGGAGACAAAGGCAAGGTCTTTGAGCAAGATGGACTAGAGATGCCGGCATTCTGGAGTCAGCTTGCAACCAACGTCGTCGCAAGCAAATACTTCAGAGGATTGCTTGGTTCCACTCAGCGTGAATACAGCGTTAAGCAGCTCATTGGCCGTGTAGCCGACACTATCGCCGAATGGGGTTTAGCAGACGGATATTTCGCCTCTGAAACCGATGCAGAAGCATTTCATTATGAACTCATTCATATTTTGCTGTACCAGATGGCGAGCTTCAATAGCCCTGTATGGTTCAACATCGGTGTGTCCGGTGAACGGCCTCAAGCCAGTGCATGCTTCATTAACTCCGTTAATGACGATATGGAGAGCATCTTAAAGCTCGCTCGAACAGAGGGTATGCTGTTCAAATACGGATCTGGTACGGGCACAAACTTCTCGCGGCTGCGCTCCGCTAAAGAGCCGCTGCAAGGCGGCGGCACCGCATCTGGGCCTGTCAGCTTTATGAAAGGCTTCGATGCTTTCGCTGGGGTAATTAAAAGCGGTGGCAAGACACGCAGAGCAGCCAAGATGGTAATCTTGAACGATGACCATCCCGATATCATGTCGTTCATCAAGTGTAAGTCACTTGAGGAGAAAAAGGCATGGGCGCTTATTGAGATGGGATATGATGGCAGCTTCAATGTGCCCGGTGGCGCATATGACAGTGTTAGCTATCAGAATGCCAACCATTCGGTGCGTGTTTCCGATGAGTTCATGAATGCGGTCGTCAACAAAAAGAAGTGGCAGACACATTTTGTTACGACAGGTCAGGTCTCAGAGGAGTTCGATGCCACTGATATGATGCATGCGATTGCAGAGTGCACATGGATATGCGGCGACCCAGGACTGCAGTTCGACAGCACAATCAACAAATGGCATACCTGTAAGAAAACAGGTCGAATCAATGCTAGTAATCCTTGCAGTGAGTTCGTCTTCCTAGACGACACCGCCTGTAACTTAGCCAGCTTGAACCTGATGAAGTTTGTCGATGACAATGGCGAGTTTGATGATGTGGCTTTCCGACATGCGGTAAAGATACTCATCATTGCTCAGGAGATATTGATCGACCGAGCGGCCTACCCCACTCCGCAGATTACCTATAATAGCCACGAGTTTCGTCCATTAGGGCTGGGATATGCCAATTTGGGTGCATTACTCATGTCACGCGGTCTGCCATATAATGATGCGTCAGGCAGAGCCTACGCGGCAATTATTACGGCAATCATGACAGGCGAAGCTTATGCCGTGAGTGCACAAATTGCACAGAAACATGGTGGAGCATTTCCAAGTTATTCGCAAAATAATGACTCCATGCTGCGAGTGATAGAAATGCACAGGGACGCCATTGAGAAGGTCGCTGACCTTGATACTGTTCCCACCAACATGGTTGATGTCGCTCGATCTAGTTGGGACAGCGCATTAACAACCGGTAAAGAGAGTGGCTTCCGAAACGCGCAAGTGACGGTTCTGGCGCCTACAGGCACAATTGCCTTTATGATGGATTGTGATACAACTGGCGTTGAGCCCGATATTGCCCTTGTGAAGTATAAAACGCTGGTCGGCGGCGGATATATGAAGATCGTTAACCAGACAGTACCTGCAGCTTTAGGTAAACTGGGTTATTCACAACAGCAAGTTCAGAATATACTCTCATATATCGAAGCTGAAGATACCATCGAAGGCGCACCAGACCTCAAACAAAGTGATTTGGCGATATTTGACTGTGCTTTCAAACCAGCGAAAGGCAAGCGGTGCATCAGCTCTAAGGGCCATATTCAGATGATGGCTGCTGTTCAACCGTTCCTGAGCGGTGCTATCAGCAAAACAGTCAATATGCCTAATGAGGCGTCTATAGAAGACATCATGCAAGCATATGTAGAAGCATGGCAGCTTGGGGTCAAAGCTGTAGCGATATACCGTGACGGTAGTAAGCGCACACAACCTCTTAACACCAAACAAACGGAAAAAGCGGAAGTAGCTGCTGAAGCCGTTGCAGAAGAGACAAAGCCAGCTGAACCAGATTATCGCTCTATCCGGCATAAACTGCCTGATGAGCGGGCTAGCATCACCCACAAATTCAGCATTTCGGGCCATGAAGGTTACATTACAGTAGGATTGTATCCTAATGGTGCACCTGGTGAAATCTTCATTGTGATGAGTAAAGAGGGTTCTGTTGTGAGCGGCTTGATGGACAGCTTCGCGACGGCTGTTTCGCTGGCCTTGCAATATGGTGTGCCTTTGACCACGCTGGTAAATAAGTTTGCTCATAGCCGCTTTGAACCATCTGGTGTCACCAACAATCCTAACATACGCTTCGCCAAGTCGATCACCGACTACATCTTCCGATGGATGGCGCTAAAGTTCCTGTCACCAGACAATCATCCAGCAGATGATTCGGCATCTATGGAGAATCAAACCAAACTCGCCGAACGACCAGCACTTAGCACCACCACCACGACATCATCGGTGAGTGATGTGGAGCCGAGAGTATTCCAACTGCAGTCAGATGCGCCTCCGTGTGCGGAATGCGGAAGCATTATGGTGCGTAATGGAGCCTGCTACAAGTGCCTCAACTGTGGATCAACTAGCGGTTGCTCATAAGTAGGTCTAATGAAAAGCCCTGCACGGTTAACTGTGCAGGGCTTTTCGATTCTAGATGCTAGATGAGATTGAATGTTACGTTATTATCTTCGTGAGAACCACACTACGAACACCGCTACGCCCAACACTAATCGGTATACCGTAAATAGCGTCATGGAGTGTTTCTTTATGTAGTTCAGCATAAAGGCAATACAAACATAACCCACGACGGCTGAAGTCACTGCTCCTATCGCCATGATGGTCAGATAATGCACATCAAGCGCTTGGCCTATGAGGTGGCGTGAGGCCCATACAGCGGCTCCTAGTGTGATAGGAGCAGACATCAGGAAACTAAACCGAGCCGCCGCTTCGCGACTTAATCCCAATGCCAGTCCCGCGGTGAGGGTGGCTCCCGATCGGCTTACTCCAGGTATCAGTGCAAGAGCCTGTGCCAAACCGATAGTAATAGCCTCCCACGGTTTGAGAGTGTCAAAACTTCGTGCTTTACGCCCCATCCGGTCTGCAACGAATAGTATGATGCCCATTACCATCAATGCCGTAGCAATAGACAGATAGTTGTTTCGGAAGAGCTCCTCGATTTTCGATTCGCCTAGGGCTCCAATAATGGCTGCAGGAACGCATCCCAAGATTAGCAACCAAGCGAGCCGCCGATTAGGGGCCGCTTCACTTTTCTGGCTGATTAGTGCTCCAAATATTGAGGTCAAGTCTTTCCAGAAGAAGATAATCAACGCGGTCGTCGTGCCAACATGAAGAGCGCAGTCAAACACTAGTTTTTGTGCATCGGGCATCTCTTTCCAACCGAAAAGATAAGGAGCCAACAACAGATGTCCAGAACTAGATATGGGTAGAAATTCACCAAGCCCTTGCAGGATTCCCAAGATGATGGATTGGATATATTCGTGCATTGATAATCTCCTAGTTGATGGCCTTCATGTTGTACACACGTTTCGAAACAATAGAAATTATTGGCTAGTCCTAAGACAAACATACGAGCCTACGTTTATAATACGCAGATAACCCGCGTTCGTGCTTCTAGTTTCTCAGCCGCAGTTTGAATTTACGATACATCATACGCCCGATGGCTGCTACCGGAGCGGCTAAAAACATACCTGGCAGCCCCGCAAATTGTCCGCCAATAAGAAGCGCGATGATGACGAAAACTGGATGTAGTTTGAGCCTATCACCTAGAAGTATCGGCAAGATGAACTTACTTTCAATGAGATGGAGTAAGCTGAAGAACACAAGCACCTTAACCGGAACGGCTAGATCAAACGGAAACTGCGCGACAGCAAGCATGACAATAGGTATTGCACCGATTATCGGCCCTATGACAGGTACGGCGCGAGTAACGCCGGCTAATACACCTAACACTAAAGCGTAGTGAACTCCAAGCAGGCTAAGTCCCAGCCAGACAACAACCCCTGCGATGACACATAGAATAATTTGACCTATCACATAGTTTTCAAATATCAGGTTCGCTTCGCGAATGGTCCACACAACACGATGCCATAACCTCTTTGGAAACAGGCTTACAATCTCTTTTTTCATAGCATGCCCATCAACCAAAAAGTAGAAAGCAATAACAGGTATCAATACGAGCTCTACAACATAACTCACAGCTTTTGTTGTATGTACAAGGATGCCTCCCATAAACTGAGACACACTGCCAAAGCTAGAATCGAGGTTCTGACTTTCCAAAATATCGCGGAGTGATGACGGCAGTGTGTTATACCAATCAACTACCCCACCAAACATTCTCTCAAGTTGAATCTGATACCTATCCCAGTTGCCGATGAGCCCATTGATCTCATTTCGAAACGGGGTGTAGATGATGAATGCAAGAGATATCCATAAACCAATGAATACCAGGATACCCAACAAGCATGTGACAACGTGAAATACCCTAATCGGTATCAAGCGAGGCTTGAACTTAAGCCCCGCTTTTACGATCCATCCCACTGGGTATGCGAAAACCGCTGCCGCTACGATAGTAAAGATGACATTGCGTAAATCGTAAAGCAGGTATATGCCCACTATGACGAGTATGAACCGACCAATTGTGCGGAAAAACACGTTAATGGGCTGATCTGCTTTTTCTATCTGCATAACCTAGTATCCAGTTACTCCATACTCTTTGAGAACGATGGAGCAGATTTGCTGCGCTGCAGTGCCGTCACCATACGGGTTTTGTGCGTTCGCCATAGCAGCATACTGATGATGATCGGTGAGTAATCGATGAGCTTCGTCTACGATACACTGTTTATCGGTACCAACTAACAATGCGGTTCCTGCGTCTACCCCTTCTTGTCTCTCGGTAGTTTCGCGAAGGACCAAAACTGGCTTGCCTAAACTCGGTGCTTCTTCTTGAACACCGCCGCTGTCGGTTAGTATCAGCTCAGCCAACTGCTGCAGCTTAACAAACGGCTTGTAATCCGGCGGTTCTGTTAATGTGATACGATCTTTGTTGCCGAGTATATCAACAACCGTCTTACGCACTATTGGGTTGCGGTGCATGGGGAATACAACTTGAATATCTTGATGCTGCCGAACAATTTCCAGAACGGCGTTACAGATACTCTCCAGTGGTTCACCCCAGTTTTCACGACGATGGCTTGTCAACAGCACTGTGCGAAGACCAGTATGGCGAAGAGCCTCAAGCTCTGGCTGCTCAAACTTGTGATCCATGGCTGCTACAGAGAGCAACGCATCTATACCGGTGTTGCCTGTTATCCAGATGCGTGATGGGTCAACAGCCTCACGCAAAAGATTATCTTTGGCCATAGAGGTAGGAGCGAAATGATAGTCAGCCAGAGGGGCTGCTAATACCCGATTAATCTCTTCCGGAAATGGATTGTACTTGTTGTGCGTGCGAAGGCCTGCCTCAACATGCGCGAATTTCGCTTTGTGATAAAAAGCTGCAAGGCCCGCTACGAATGTCGTTGAAGTGTCACCTTGAGCAAAAACAACATCAGGGTTTATATCATCGAATATTGGCTCAAGTCCAGTTAAAACACGCGCGGTGATCTGTGACAAGCTCTGTCCATGCTGCATGATGTTGAGATCATATTCGGGCTTGATCTGGAAAACTTCCAATACTTGATCAAGCATTTCGCGATGCTGGCCAGTGACCACCACATCGACTTTTATCTGCGGCTCATACTTTTTAAGCTCCAACACAACAGGAGCCATCTTGATCGCGTCTGGTCGTGTGCCAAACACGGTGACAATTCGTGGAACACCTGACAATTCTTTCACCTCGAAGCGAAAAATAAGGACAATGCAACGAGACAGCCAATAGCGGCAAGTCCCCAGATGATGACAACAGCACCTTTGGTGCCGAAGCGGCGGTGCAGCATGTGATGCAGGTGCCGTTTGTCTCCAGTTGATATCTTTTCACCCGCAGCTATGCGGCGGAACACAACAAACACGGCATCAAATAGCGGAATAGCGAACACAAGCAAAGGTACTGCTACCGAAACTGTAGCTGCGAACTTGAAGGTGCCCATAATGGCAAGCACCGAAAGCATATAACCGATGAACTGTGCACCTATGGTGCCCATGATGATACTTGCTGGGTTATAGTTGTAGGCCAGGAAACCAACCGCAGCTCCAGCTAAAGCGGCACTAGGAATAGCAACAGAAGGTGACTTTTCTACCAGCGCCATCAAAGTGATTGTTGATGCAGCAATAGCGGCAGTGCCAGATGCTAACCCATCGAGCCCATCAATAGTGTCGAATGTTTTTGTAACTACAAACACCCACAACATAGTGATTGGGATAGATAAATAGCCCATCGGAAGCCAATGCGACGGCTTATATCCTGTAAACTCCAATGGTGCCAATGGGTTTGTAATACCAATAATGCGAATTCCGCCGAAATAAGCGGTGATTGCGCCTACTAATAATAAAACCACCGTCTGTACCCATGCGGAATATTGATATTTGTCATCGAGCATTCCGAAGACAGCGACGATAGTGCCGCAGCAGATAACTACCATGTGTGGTGGCTGCAGCCCAAAAAGCCAACCCATCACTAAGGTGGCGATCCAAAAAGCGCAGAAGATCGCTATACCACCCCATCTGGGGATCGGTTCGTTGTGCATTCCGCGTTTTTTGTCGTTGTGATCTACCGCGCCCCATTTCCGTGCTAATCGTGCGGCAAACGGAGTTAATGCAATGGAAATGAAAAGCGACATTAAAAAGGTAACTAATGCGATACGCATCACAAACCGCCAGTAGTTTTCTTTGGATCTAACTTAACTAGATCTATCTTGGCCTCTTCAAAGAGTTCCATGGCAAATGGGTCTGGATAATCACCTTCGAAAACTACTTTGACGATACCGCAGTTTATGATCATCTTGGCGCATGTATTACATGGCTGGCACGTGACATAGAGAGTAGCTCCGCGGGTGCTAACACCATTTAGAGCAGCCTGCAGAATGGCGTTTTGCTCGGCGTGTACAGCACGAATGCAGTGTCCGTCTCGCAAACAGCCTAATGGCCATTCCAGTAACTCGCCGCCTGGAGGACAATGCTGTAGTCCCCTAGGTGCACCATTATAACCCGTTGTCAGTATGCGTTTGTCGATGACAATGACCGCTCCAACAGAACGCCGTGGGCAGGTCGCCCTTGTGGCGACCTGCTTGGCGATTGTCATGAAATATTCATCCCAACTGGGACGATTATCTTCTATAAGACTCAAGCTCATGCTAAAACCGGGAATTGCTGGCAAAGAGCCTTAACTTGGTTGCGAACTTCAGCTCGTAACTCTTTGTTGTCGGCATTCTTTAGCACTCTGTCAATCAGGTTAGCAATTATCGGCATCTGAGCTTCGGTAAGGCCCCTTGTGGTAACGGCTGGGGTTCCAATGCGGATACCACTGGTTACAAACGGCTTTTCTGGATCGAAAGGTATCATGTTGCGGTTAACTGTGATGAACACCTTGTCGAGAACAGTTTGTGCACGTCGTCCAGTAATGCCTGCTGAGCGCAGATCAACCAACATCAAGTGGTTATCTGTACCGCCAGATACTAGCCGATATCCTGTTTCCTGAAGAGCTTTCGCTAACTCAGCCGCATTCTTGCGAACCTGCTGTTGGTAGGATACGAACTCAGGTTTCAGCGCCTCGCCAAAGCACACCGCTTTAGCAGCTACGGCATGCATCAATGGACCGCCCTGCATACCAGGGAAGACGGCTTTATCGAGTGCTGCGGAATGCTCTTCTTTACACATGATCATGGCTCCACGCGGTCCACGCAGAGTCTTGTGTGTGGTTGTGGTTACAAAATCGGCGTAAGGAACGGGACTTGGATGCTCACCTGCTGCTACAAGACCAGCGATGTGAGCCATGTCTACCATCATGTATGCGCCAACTTCGTCGCAGATTTCACGAAACGCCGCAAAGTCAATCGTTCGAGGATAACAGCTTGCTCCAGATACGATAACCTTCGGCTGATGTTTCTTCGCTAATTCGCGAACCACATTCATATCGATATACTCGGTGTCTTTATCTACACCATAGTGAACGGCGTTGTAAAGAATACCGGAAAAGTTCACCGGGCTGCCATGGGTCAGGTGTCCGCCCATCGAAAGGTCCATAGCTAGCAGCGTGTCACCAGGTTTCATGAATATACTGTATACACCCTGGTTAGCCTGAGCGCCTGAGTGAGGCTGCACATTCACATGATCGGCATGGAAAAGCTGTTTAGCTCGAGCAATAGCCAGATCTTCAACTACGTCGACATTCTCGCATCCGCCGTAATATCGCTTGCCGGAATAGCCTTCAGCGTATTTATCTGTCATGACAGAGCCAAGTGCTTCAAGAACCGCCTTGCTGGCGATATTTTCGGAAGCGATTAACTCTAGGTGATTATTCTGTCTTGTTTTTTCGGCCTCAATGGCAGCAAAAACTTCAGGATCAGCTTCAGATAACGGGGTTGTTCTGTGTAACTCCATCACGGTCTTTGTAACTTCCATCTCTGCTCCTTACTCTATTGCTTGTTTTGAATTGCCATTATTTTGGAAACACGCCGTGAATGGCGCTCGCCATTCGAAAACTCGGCATTCACAAATGACCGAATTGTCTCGATCATTAGCTCAAATCCGAGAATTCGTTGTCCAACGGCAACGACGTTAGCGTTGTTGTGATTCCTGCCAAGAGCTGCTGATACAGGATCCTGCACATGGGCACAACGTATACCGTCAACCTTGTTCGCTGCGATGCTCATACCGATGCCTGTTCCGCATACTAGAATACCGAGTTCTGCTTCGTTCTTGAGAACGGACTGGCACACTTCGATAGCTACATCGGGATAATCTACCGCTTCACCATTTTGCGTGCCGAAATAGATGATTTCGTGTCCGTCTGCTTGTAGTTCCGAAATCAAAGAATCCTTTATATCTGTAATGGCATGATCGCCACCTAAAGCCAATTTCATAACGAGTATTTACCTCCTGCGCCACGGCTTCATTGTACAGGAAGCGACGAATCTCGTCAATTTGTACCATCCATAAAGTAGGATTGAAGCTTTTCACGAAGTGCCGCCCGAGCTCGATGAAGGCGTGCTTTAACGGCCATCACTGTAATGCCAAGCTCATCAGCTGTTTCTTGGGTCGATTTGTCTTCCATGTCGCGTAAAATCAGCACTTCCTTTAGGTTATTCGGGAGGCTATCAACGGCTACCGCGACCTTTTCCTTTATTTCATTCTCAAGCAATGTATCTTGTGGATTTTCGGCATAATAATCCACTACCTGTCGCACCATAGAATCGGCATCGCTAGAACTAAATACGGGTTGATCAAGTGATACAGTGTCCTGACTTTTAATCTGCTGTTTGCGGCGCCAACAGACATTTCGTGCAATCCTGAAAAACCATGTGCTGAAACTGGCTTCGCCGCGAAATGCTGGCAGACTTCGGTACGCACGGATTAATGCGTCCTGCATCACATCAGCCGCCAAATCGGGATCTACACAATCACGCATCACCGCTCGGAATATGGCACGCTGGTTATTGATAACCAACCGATCAAAAGCTGCGTTGTCCCCTTTTTGTGCGGCTTTCAACAATTCAATATCTCTACATCGTGAGTTCATCATAGATGCCATTCTCCTATTTGAGTTACGCCGATTTTCTATGCTCAAGCGCAAGTTTATATATCGCATAAGTCTGAAGTGCGGTATGATCCCAACTAAAACGCTGAGCTTGTTGATATCCCCGCTGCTTCATTGCTGTCATGGTATTTGTTGATATGTTTAACATCCGTTTAGCCCATTCAGCTGATTCGGTGGTCTTGATGAGGTAGGCAGCTTCTCCACATACTTCATGCATGACAGAAATATCCGAAGCAATCACTATACATCCGAGGCTCATGGCCTCAAGCGGAGGTAAGCCAAATCCTTCATATAAACTTGGATATAACAACGCAGCGGCATGTGTGTATAACGCACTTAGGTGTTTATCAGGAACATATCCGGTGTAACGAACACTGTCACTTAAGCTGCATTGCTTAATAGTTGCAGAGAGTTCATCATCGCCCCATCCAGGTTTGCCAACGACGAGTAATTCCGCGTTTCCGCCCAGCCGTCGATACGCAGCATATGCTTGTATAGCAAACGGAAGGTTCTTGCGCGGCTGGCGAACACCCAACAGCATGAAATACGGTGCTGTGATTTTGTATTTCTCAGATATGGCTTCCCAAGTTATCTTGGGTTCCTTACACAACCTCGTAGGAACGGCCAGCGGTGTGGCGTGAAGTATATCTGGGTTGACATCATAGTGCTTGAGAATATCATTTCGACTGCTCTCAGATACTGTAATCACCTGACTGGCCGATTTCATAGCCGCAGGAACACTTTTAGAAAGAATGAGTCTGTCTTTCAGCCTAAAACACTCTGGAAACAACGTAAAAGATATATCGTGAATAGTGGTTACCACTGGTTGTTTGAACAGCGGTGAGACCGAGTACTGCACATGAACGACATCGCAGTGGTGTTGTGATGCTGCCTGAGGAAGCTGCCTGAAGCTAAAATAGCGTCCCCATTTTGAAGGTATCACCACGTGTTTGATTTTGGGTGAATCTGGAACGACACCTGCTGGGATTGCAGTGCTAGAGAATAGCACCAATTCTATATCGGCATTTATGCGGGATAGCCCTCCGATCAAGCCTTCCCAATATGTGCGGTCCCCAGTAAAAGCTCCTGTTAAGCAGCACGCATCTATACCTATTCGCATGAGCATACCTCATACACCAATCCCCATCGCAAGCCTTTTGCACTGATTGTGACATGTTGCTGATTAAGAACATGCATTATTGCCGATATTATCTGAAAACTGATATGTATCACACCCGCTCGCTGAGGCTCTATGCCCGGGATCTCTTTTCGGTCGGCTTCACACATACCGCATAACTTAAGGCCTAACTCATCTACTGTGTCTATATCCAAAGTAATACCATGGATTGTTTCTGGGTGGAATTCTCCTATGAAAGCGCCGCCCAGATTCACAAACGCCCCCCCCACACCAACTAGCGCAAGTTGTGGGGCTTTGAAGTTATGAAGAGATGAATTGTAAAGTTGTTGCAAAGCTTTGTAGTAGCTG
>CAZFLA010000019.1:32570-36965 GCA_964519405.1 uncultured bacterium | reverse complement strand
CGCATTCGGCAACCCATCCTGAATTACCCTGGAAGGTTACGGTTACTGTCACTTTTGCACCTCCGCAGATACTGCATCTGCCAATGACACCTCGGCCTCCTTGAGCAATACGCGCAAAAATGGAAGATGCAAAGGGGCACAAGCACACCAATGTAGTTTACCCGATGGTAACCACCTTTGCCCGCTCGCAGCTGTGCCATCTTCATACTGCACTAAAGACACTAGTTTCGCTGTGAATCGCGGAACCTGAACACCTCCACCATAAGGTATCTTGTCCACCCATAAGCACTGTGTGTTGCCTCCCACAAGCTGTATCTGCACCGGGATATCGAGAACAGACTGCATCTTGTCGATGTCCCAATCGCCGGTTTCCGGATTGATGAAGGCAACTGCACCGACCATCAGATATGTTCGTTTGCCTTTTCGCATCGCAGCCATCAGCGCCGTGATTTCCGCTCTGCTCAAGGCGTATGCGTTAGCAACCACTACTAGTTTGACGGTATCAGGCATCAATTCGATATCACCGAGAAGCCCATCCCATACGCTTACGCCCATACTTTCCATCATCTCGCGTAGACGGATGCACTGCGCCAAGTTTACAGAGTTGTGCCCTAGCCAACACCGGCTTGGTTCATGTACTACAAATGCAGCTTGCGGTTGGCTGGCTGGCTGTTTGCCATATACATGAACACCTTTGGCTGTCAAACTATCTACGGGCAGCCAGGTATCTTCTCCCAACACCCCGGCACATTTCACATCGGGTGCTGCAGACAGCAGCGTACTAAACTGCAGTGCTCCCCACTGACATTCGCTCTGTGAGACCGTGAAGTACCGTCCGTTGGTGCACACACCAACCTTACACTTTGCTGATAACGCCTTGTTGAGCTCTTGAAGCCGCGCGCCATACCACAGCGACACAGATTCGGACATGAACACATTGAACTGCCCCGACAGCACCCCCATGGGTGAATCCATCAGGTATTCACACACACCCTCGGAGCGCCACTCGGTGCTAGGTATCAATGATGCGCATTCTGGGATAAGCCGGTTACCGTCCCACATCCACGCATTAAAGTGTTCTTCCGATAACGAACTGTAGTCACCCCATAACGGCTTACCATTGTCGTCTGTCTGTGCATAGTCTTCTAGTTTGATACATACTGCATCAACCCGATTGAACCAACTCTGTGCGACAAGATCTCGGCTTAGCCTTGCGATGAGTTTTTGAGTCTCGGTTACCCATACATCGGAGAAGATCGATGGTGATCTCAATGGCAGTGCGCCCGAAAACGGGGCCATCGCCTGAGCCAACTGCGTTGGGTTACTATCAAGCCACTGGGCAGACGGAGCCAACCGCACATAAACTACCAGTGAACCGTCAGGTTGTGCTGCGACTTCGCTGCCTAAAGATTTCCAATCGATGTCTGTTGTTGATGTATAGATAGCTGTGTCAATCTGTATAGCTGTTACACCAACAGACACATCGTTCTTAGCCAGCTCCGCAGTATTTTGTTCCATACATTCAGTGTACCGAATAGTTATCCCGACGGCACGAAACGAGCGATGTCAAAGCCGGCGGATAACTGAACACGGCGCCGCAATGATCTAGCTCGGTTCTTCGCTTGCTGTCTCCTCATCTACTGCGCTAACAATCACAGGACCAGTGCCTGGACACGTCTTGTGTGCTCCGTCGCAGAAGGGAAAGGTCTCAGACTTAAAGCATCGACACAAACGAATAGTTTCGCCCACTTTTATAACCACTGTCGTGCGCAGGAATTCTCCACGTTGTTCATTTTTATAATCTGCCATGCTCATCACCTTTGCAACGAATTTTCATAATTGTACCTTATCATGGGTAATAGTTGCCGGATCACTTCGGTTATTGTAGGCTGAATACTGATAAGAGATAAGGCAGGTATATGTAGATGACTTACGTTCTTCTGGTACTCGTAGGAGTTTTGGCTGGCGGTTTAGCAGGAGCCTTCGGAGTAGGCGGAGGAATTATCATAGTTCCCGCATTGGTAGCATGGTTCGGATTTTCCCAGAAAATGGCCACTGGAACCTCTTTGGCACTGATGCTCCCCCCGATTGGCATCGCAGCCGTGATGGAGTATTACCGCACCAAAAACATCAACCTACTCGCAGCCGGACTAATCATCATAGGGTTCCTATGCGGCAGCTACTTTTCTGCAAAAATCGCCGTAATGCTGCCTGAAGTTTGGCTAAAACGCGGATTTGGATTACTGCTAGTCATCATGGGGCTAAGGAATCTATTCTTCACCAAGTAACTTGCTCACCTGATAGGTATTTGCAGGCCATCATAAGCCAATTCCACCCCATCTGGTAGTTCATTGTTCACTATATCATGGTCATAGTCGTGAGATAGATGGATGAAATAGGTCTTCTTAGGCCGAAGACGCTCAACTACTTCTAGAGCAGCATCTAGATGGTAGTGAGTGGGGTGCGGTCGGTATCTCACGGCATCTAGCAGAAGTACATCAAGCCCCTGTAATTCGTGTTCAGACTCCGGCGGTATATAAGACACATCCGTAACGATGGCTGTATTGCGTACGCGATAAGCTGTGATCGGCAGTTTGCCATGCATCACCCTTATCGGATGGATCAACTCACCGAGTAAGTTAAATGGACCATCTAGAGGCATTAACTCCACCCTCGGAAGCGATATGCCCTTAGGCGCCTGCAGGAAGGCATATGGGAAGATCATTTCAAGACTCGTCAGGGTGGTTTCATCGCCGTATATCGGCAATGGTGTCTGCGAGTGGTCTGTATATCCGCGCACATCATCAAAGCCGAATAGATGGTCAGCGTGGGAATGCGTGTAGAGAACAGCATCCACTTGCTTTACCCTAAAGTGAATGCACTGAAGCCGAAACTCAGGCGGTGTATCGATGATGGCTGTGCCTTGTGGCAGGTCGAGTTTAAAACAGCTTCTGTTACGATGATTCTTAGGGTTAGCGGAACGGCACACCGCGCACTCACACTGCACCATAGGAACACCATGAGATGTGCCGCTGCCCATTACTGTTAGGCACGAATTCTCAGCATATGTCACTTCAGATCATTTTTCCTCTACATACATTTTGCCACAGCTTGCTAGCGGTAGAATATAGATATGACCAACAACGAACAGAACCCCTCATTTACAGCGGTCACCCGCTATTATGATGAGCTCATGAGCTCCGTGCCTTATCGCTTTTGGACGCGGTACATTCTGCAGTTATGCACGCGGCATAACCATAAACCACATAAAATACTAGACTTATGCTGCGGTACGGGCACCATGTCGTTATTGCTGAACGACCAGGGGTTTGAGGTTGTCGGGGTAGACCTATCAGAAGGCATGATCGCACAAGCTCGAGCCAAAGCTCAAACCTTGAAATACCCTATCCCATTCCATGTTCAGAATGCCGCCCAGCTTGATCTGCCCGACAGGTTTGATACATGCATCTGCCTATACGACAGCCTGAACTACATCGTTGATGACGAAGCGCTGCGATCGGCTTTCCAACGTGTATATGATCACCTAATCCCAGGCAGTCTATTTATCTTTGATTTGAATACCGAGTTTGCTTTCACTGCATCCCTATTCGATCAGTTCTGCGATGATACGACTCGCAAGTTAAACTACAAGTGGGTAGGCACATACGACAGAGAGACACATATCTGCGATGTCAACATGGATTTTACTGTGCGGAATGAAGCTGGCGAAGTTACAGAGCAGTTTAATGAGCAGCACCATGAACGCGCATATGACCTTGATGACATCAAGTCATGGCTGATGGCAGCTGGGTTTGACAGCGTTCGTATGTTTGATAGCTACAGCACGCACTCACCAGATAAACACAGCGACCGAGTGCACATCGTCGCTCGCAAATGGAAGCAGTAGATACCCCGTGGTCAGGGAAAATCCCTGACCACCAAGTCACCACTTAAAAGGGTTACACGCCCACAACTTGCTCGATACACTGAATGGCACGCTGGTCGTAAGCAAGTGCTGATTTCATCAGCTTGGCTTGGTTTCGCCGTTGGATCTCGGTCCATATTCCGTTGGAAGGTGTTTGTTTTACTGCATCTTCAAGCATGGTTTGTTCTTTACGATAATTTTCTGCAGCTTGACGTAATCTTACTTCTTCTATACCCGAAAACAGCTTACTCCAACGATCCAGACATACCGCAGCTTGTTTACGCGCATCCGTAAGATTACTCAGCAAATAAGAGTTTACGAACTGCCACATATTTCTATCGAACTTCGGATTGGCAGCGCACCAGCCCTCGTTCTCAAGCTGGCCTATCCAAGTTTTATATGCACGCCATCCGCTGTGATACGGTTTGTATTCCGGCCGTCTGGCCAGCATAGCCGCACGTTTTCGGGCT
>CAZFLA010000019.1:31160-32560 GCA_964519405.1 uncultured bacterium | reverse complement strand
GATGTATGCAGCCCGGTCGGGACGTTTCCCTCCCTGCCCATCGACAATTCCAGCAATCCAAGGGAACTTATCTGCAGGCACAGCTTCGTCGGTGGAATCAAAATAGGTGTGGCACAACAGTTTTTCCCCGTTCTGCTCTTCACCACAGGCTACACCCCATTCATCTGCAACACGCATACCAATAGCAGGCACAGGGATGCCTCGATGAAGCTGCCGAACAACCGCCATCCTGACCCTTCGTAGCTCATCTTGCTTATTCGTATCACAACCTAAAAACAGGTTGTTATATCCATATGCTGACCACAACACGGTAGAACAGTCAAAACCGCATGTGGCATCAACACTGCTGGGGCAGCATTCAGGCTGATACATGTTTAACTTAAAAGCAAAACCAGACAATCCACATACTTCGGAGTAGTCAGTATCAACGCCAATAGCTTGAAGCGTCACAGTAGACGCACCAATATAGCTATTGAGCATGGTTCCCCACTTAAGCGGCGAAACTCTGAGCATCGACATACACATCCTCCATGGCGAATATCGCTTGATATGCGGATATTATACAATCAAACGATGCCGTTATGTGGAAATATCCGACTATATCACCAGACCGTTGTATTTATTCATGGCTGCTTCTGCACCATCGGTAATGATCATCTCTACGGCTTCTGCAGCAGCATGAAGAACGGGTATCAAGGCCTGCCTTTCAGATGAACTAAAAGGCCCTAGAACATGGTCAATCATGTTGGCTCCGCCAGCATCACCTACACCTACGCGGATGCGGATAAACTGCTGAGTGCCTGTCATAGCAATGATAGACTTTAACCCATTGTGCCCGCCTGCAGAGCCTTCGGTTCGTATGCGCATTTTGCCGATCGGCAATGCCACATCATCCACAATGACAATCAGCTTATCTGCTGTGATCTTATTGCGATTTAAAGACTTCGCAATTGACACTCCACTACGGTTCATGAAAGTAATAGGTGTGCTAAGCAAAACAGGTGTTTCACCGATATGAACTGACGCTAATCTGGCATCGTCATATCCAGGCTTCATCTGCGCGCCATGCTGACGGACCATGTAATGTATGACATCAAAGCCGACATTGTGACGTGTATGAGCATAATCTGGGCCAGGATTTCCTAGCCCAGCAATCACCCATTCTGGTTTCGTATTTTTGGGGGTCTGCGTTCTTAAGCGCCTGAAAAATGCCACGCCTATTGTTGCTCCTTCTTGAAATGCTTGTCGCGATTCACAGCTACCCAACCCTCTTTATTAAGCTGCCGCGATCGGCCAATAGCCAGCGTGCTTTCGGGCACATCCTCGGTTATTGTGCTGCCAGCAGCAGTGATCACTTCGCTTCCTAAAGCCACAGGCGCTACCAATGTGCTGTGTGAGCC
>CAZFLA010000019.1:11110-31150 GCA_964519405.1 uncultured bacterium | reverse complement strand
TTTGTTCTTCTTAACACCATCATAGTTACAGGTAATGGTGCCAGCGCCAATATTCGTACCAGCACCTACTTCGGCATCACCAAGATAGGTTAAGTGACCGGCTGCCACTTTTTCTTCTAGCTTAGTGTTCTTCAGCTCCACAAAATCGCCGATATGGCTCTTTGCACCAACAACACACCCTGGTCTGATATGGGCAAAGGGGCCTACTGTCACAGCTTGTTTCAGCTCACTGCTGACGATTTGCGAATAAGCAATCTCGCATTCATCGGCAATCACCGAGTCCGTAATTCTAGTATTCGGTCCGATCACACATGCCTCACCGATGACAGTTGCACCATGCAGATGGCATCCCGGCTCCACAATAGTGTCTCTGCCTATAGATACAGTGGAGTCTATGTATGTATTTGCGGGATCAACAATTGTCACACCATCTAGCATGAGCTTCGTAAGTATTCTCTTCTGAAGGCGAGTAGTCAAGTCAGCGAGTTCCACACGTGTGTTCATGCCCAGTATTACTTCCCAATCAGGGCTTACCCACGCATCAACCTTATGCCCTTGTTCACGCATCCAGCCGATGACATCGGTGAGGTAATACTCACCCTGTGCGTTATCATTCTTGAGGCAGCTCAACGCTTCATACAGTAAACTGCCATTGAAGACATATATCGATGAGTTAATTTCTCGGATTTTCTTCTGTTCTTCGCTGGCATCTTTCGCTTCCACTATTCCAAGCACTTTGCCCGTTTCATCGCGCAGGATCCGTCCGTAACTGCCTGCGTCATGCGGTAGTTCCGCGCTCAGAAGCGTGGCCACAGATTGTGTTTTTTTGTGGTATGCCAGGAACTCCTTTAGCACATCTGACGTAATCAGTGGGATATCACCAGGAAGAACAAGAACATCGCCGCTGTAATCAACAAGATGACCTCTGGTCATCATCACGGCATGCCCTGTGCCATTTTGCTCAACCTGAAGGGCATACTCAATATCATCGCCCATGGCCTCTCGAACCATATCTGCACCATGGCCCACGATAACTACTCGCCGTGAAGCACCAGCCTCTTTACAGGCTGCTAAAATGTAACTCAACAACTTTTGCCCGCACAACTCATGCAGCGGCTTAGGTATGCGTGATTTCATACGGGTACTCTTACCTGCAGCCATAATGACCGCAGCAAATTCCGGTTTTAACATTTACAAATCTCCTTATCAACGGAAATAGGCGCTAACAGTCTACTTCATCATTTTACCGTGATATCATCATAACCATCGGAGACCCATAGAATCAAAAAGCCCGAGCAATTCATACTGCTCGGGCTCAATGTTTGGATCAACTTAAGCGTCTTCGCCGTAGTCAGCGATGTAAGCCTTAGCTAGTTTGGTGGTCCAGTCGTCAATAGCAGCCATCTTACCAAGGAAGAACCTTAATACAGGTGGTTCATACTCAAACTTCAATCCGCCGATCATGTCTCTGTGAGCATACAGCCATTTCAGACGGTCGGTCACATATTCCATATGGCTCACTGTGTACACACGGCGAGGCACAGCTAATCGCACCAGCTCTAAGTCGCTCGGCACGTCATTACCGTGCTCATCGCGCTCCATACTCACGGTTCCACGCTCCATAGCGCGTACGCCGGATACCAGGTATAAAGCTGCGGCCAACGCACCTGCAGGATATTGAAGCTGTGGAATATGGGGTACAAACTTCATTGCATCAACGTGAGCGGCCAATCCACCAGGAGGAGTGACTGCAGGGATGCCCTCTTCTTCCATGCGGCTGACGAAGTAAGCAATGAGGTCAGCAGAGCTGCTGGCAACATCAATATCAGTCATTTCACGCATACCAACGGCCATAGCTTCCAATTCCTTGGAGCTCATACCACCATAGGTAATGAAGCCTTCATAAATCGGCAGAAGTTCCTTCAATGAATTGAAGTAACTCACGTTGTTGGTTGCCAGGAAGCCACCGCGTACACAAGTGCTCTTGCGTCCTGAACCATAAATCAAGTCTGCCTGCTGCATCATCTCGAGCACGATCTCAGCGATTGTGTGGTCTTTGTATGCTTCGTCGCGGCACTTGATGAAATAAGCATTTTCGGAGATAAGGCTGCAGTCGATAACAACCGCAATGCCGTTAGCCCTAGCCATCTTGCTGACTTCCTTAAGGTTGGTCAGGCTGAATGGCTGTCCGCCGATTAGGTTGGTAGTCGCTTCCATACGGACAAAAGCAATCTTCTCTGTACCGTACGTGTCAATCACTTTCTGGAACTTGTTCAGGTCAAGGTTGCCCTTAAATGGATTGGTGCTGCTGGTCTCTAGGGCGTCGTCGCAGAAAATCTCAAGCACCTTACCGCCAGCCATCTCAAAATGAGCTTTGGTTGTGGTGAAGTGGTAATTCATAGGAATTACTGTGCCAGGCTTTACCAACATCTTAGCTATCAAGTGCTCACAAGCTCGGCCCTGATGTGCAGGAAGGAAATACTGGAAGCCGAGAACGTCCTTGATGGCTTCCGCCATCTTGTAATAACTTTCACCACCAGCATAAGCATCATCCGATACCATCATGGCTGCCAACTGGTTGTCGCTCATGGCATTTGTGCCACTGTCTGTTAACATATCCACAAAGATATCGCGTGTATTCAACAGGAATGTATTGTGTCCTGCTTCCGTAATGGCCTCTAGCCTTCGTTCAATGGGCTTGAGGTGAGCCTTCTGCACGACGCGAATCTTGTGCATCTCGATGGGCAGAGTCTTGCCCGATGAAAGTTTGACGTTCAACTACGAGTCCTCCAATGAGTGTATAGGCTTATATATTGCCGGAGGCTAACACAGCAAATTGTTGCATAACGCCTTGGTGCCCGAAACAGCGACCTTATATTTCTCGTGCCGGCATGTGTATAGGCGGGTTTGAATCCGAATTATCGGTAATTACCTTAATATATGATACGGCTTTATTCCGATAGATGGCAATATTACGACGCGATGAATTACAACATGAACTCGTTGTTATGTGGCATTTATGCTTATAGGATGGTCATAGAAGAGGAAAAAACTTGAAATACTACCAGCAAATAGTAGTGGCGCCCTCGGAGGGAATCGAACCCCCGACGCCCTCCTTAGGACGGAGGCGCTCTATCCACTGAGCTACGAGGGCGCGCCGGCCTTTATATTCTACCACGCACTACGGGCTTATTTCCCTTGAGGCAGCCAGCGTTGGTAGATGCGGTCGATGTCGTTGGCTGTGCTTTGGTATCCCTGCAGTTGACGCTGCACGCGCGTGTATGTCGAATCACCGCTTGTGAACGGGCTGCGCCAACTGGACATATTGAGGTTATACGATGGCTTGGTGAGGTAATCATCATGGCCAAACAATGGTGGCGTATTGATACTCACCGTAGGTTTGCTCATACTGTCCGTCACAGCAGAACCAAACATGGAGTTTATAGAAAGGTCACTTACCTTGGGGGCGGCATACACCGTCTGAGGCGATTTCGAAGCAGTAATCCCCTTATTCCAGTTGGGCGGATTCAGGTAATCGACACTCACCCCTGCATTGGAGGCCGTTGTTTGTGATTGAATCCAGGTCGGTGGCTCCAGAAAGTCGTGAACACCTGCAGAATCCAGCGGTATCGGAGGGATTGTTTTCGGCTTGGCGGGCGGGTTCACTATGTATGTTTCAACCGGCAGTTTCGTCTTCTTAGGTTTGGGCGTCAGCTTGTTCTTCGTGTCAGCTTTTTTCTCTTTTGGGGGCGGCCACAACACCGCTTTTTTGTCTTCGCGATCTCGCCTGCGCCGATCCTGCTGCTGCACAGGATCAGATAGTGCCGCGACGGCTACTGCAAGTATCATGACACTGATGATGATAGTTCGTTTCATAGTGTTCCCCTCTTATATATACCTTATCGCCCTATGCTGCGCCTTGAGCTTCTAGGGCAGTTCTGTCAAAATATCATTGACTGTCCTATAACCAGAGGTATGAAATGTCACGCATTAGCGTTACTCAGGACCCATTCGTAAACCATTTACGCAGACTTGATCCCACTCCTATGGACTGGAGCTGGCCGCAATACGGTGACTGGCCTGCGCATTGGATTGACCATCCTAATCGCCCTGTTGATCAACCATCAATTGCTCTGTTTCAACTTAATTTTGATTTAAACAACGAAGAAACTATTCGATTTCATATTACTGCTGACAACCGATATATGCTTGCCATTGACGGAGAGTTGGTTGGCCGCGGGCCCGAACGCGGAGACGTGTTGAACTGGTATTATGAAAGCCACGAGATGACACTCTCTGCAGGAAAACATACCATATGTGCACTGAGCTGGTGGCAAAGCAACTACGCCCCATGGGCGCAGTGCAGCTACCGGCCAGGATTTATGTTCGCTGCCGAAGGTGAGCTTGGTAATCGTCTATCAACAGGCATTGGCGACTGGCGGGTATCTATACTCGAGGGACTGGAGATACTGCCTTCCCATATCATCATAGTGACTGGTGCCAGAGTTACAATCGACGCAGACAAATTCGCCACAAACTGGATGCAAGGCGTTGACGACGCCGTTCCTGCGGTAAAACTCTGTCCAGCTATGTGCGCCGAATGGAAGAATGAAATCCAGCCAGGTTGGCTTCTGCGCCCTGCTATGCTGCCAGCGATGTACAACCAAAATATTGCACTTGGCAGCGTAAGAATGGCCGTGCCTACGGATGATGCTTATCCTGTGAACCTCGATAAGCAAGACCGCAAGCTAATGGCTCAGTGGCAGAGTTTGGGAGATAACCAAACGGCAGTGGTCATCCCCGCTAACAGCAAGCAAACTGTGTTATTCGATCTCGACAACTATGCATGTTTTTATACTCATCTATCTATCGATGGCGGTAAACAGGCATCTATCTGTGTAAAGACCGCCGAAGCCTTGTTCAACAAACCAGAAGGCGGAATCAAGGAAAACCGCGACAAAGTCGATGGTATGTATTTCATCGGTGAAGGCGATGTGTATATCGGCAGCGGCAAAAAAGTGGATATGCATCCGCTGTGGTGGCAAGCCGGTCGGTATGTGGAAGTGTCGATATCAACCAAAGATGAACCGCTGACAATTAACAGCATCACCCTTGAGGAATCCCGCTATCCACTTACCCCAGAGTGCGAGCTGCAAACCGGATATCGCCAGCTTCAGCAAGCCATTCCACTCATGGTTCGGGCAGAACAGATGTGTATGCATGAAACCTATATGGATTGCCCATACTATGAGCAGTTCATGTATGTCGGCGACACTCGGCTTGAGGCACTCGTTACCTACGTGCTGTCTCATGATGACAGCCTACCCAAAAAAGCACTGAAGATATTTGACCAGTCACGCCGCAACAACGGATTAACACAGTCGCGTTACCCTTGCCGTATCACGCAAATCATCCCCACATTCTCACTCTGGTGGGTTTGTATGGCCAATGATTACATGATGTGGCGCGGCGACGAGGAGTTCACCCGAGGTCTGCTGCCAGGTATTCGTGCGGTGATGGACTACTTCCGCGGATTAGTTCGCGAGGACGGCCTGCTTTCTGCACCAAACGGCTGGAACTTTGTGGACTGGGTAGACAAACCAAAATGGATAACCGGCGTTCCGTTTGACGGTGATTTTGGCACCTGTGCCCCTATCAACCTTCAAGCCGTTTTGGCGCTCCAAGCTAAGGCTGGTATCGAGCGGTATGTAGGTGATGTGGAACTAGCTGAGCGTGATGAGCGCACCGCTAAAACGCTGATGGACAACATCATGGCCATGTTTTGGGATGACAACCGGAATATGCTCTCTGATGACCTTGAGCATAAATATTTCAGCGAACACAGCCAAAGCTTAGCCATCATCTCCGGCTTGCTTAACGCAGATACCCAGCACAAAGTCGCTGATGGTTTGCTGACGGCACCAGATTTAGCCCGAGCAACTATCTATTTCTCACACTATCTGTTCGAAGCTTACCGCTTGATCGGTGCCAGCAAGGCGTTCGCTTCGCGGCTGGAGATATGGAACACTCTAAAAGCCAACGGGTTCAGAACGACTTTCGAGGAACCAGAACCCAGCCGATCCGACTGTCACGCGTGGGGTGCACACCCGTTGTATCACATCGCGGCGACCATTGCCGGAATTCGCCCCGCTGCTCCTGGCTTTAAGCAAGTCATTGTGCAGCCGCTGACATATGACCTCAGCGAAGTTGACGTGCGTATTCCACATCCAGATGGTTGGATCCACGTACAAAACTCCCTCATCGAGCTTCCAGAGGGCGTGACCGGAACCTACATCGATAGTTTCCGTAAAATCAACCTGCACTCAGGTTTCAACAGGTTATAAAACGCAGCAGCAGGGACGTCTGGCTTAGGCGTCCCTGCTGCTTATCTCTACTTAACGTGCGTAGTCATCCTGCAGCCGCACGATATCGGATTCATTACTTGGGTTAGCAGCATCACTGTGTTCCCATATCTCAGCAACTCGTCCCCAGTTATCATGTCCGCCGCATAATCGGTGTATCTCACCGCATTCCAAATGGATGGCCTCTCCGCTCTGGTATACCCGTTCCGTCAGGTTATCTTCATCTGCGCCCCTCACGATGGTCACAGGACCATCAAGCACCCGCCAGAGTTCACTGCGGCGGTGGTGAAGCTGCAGTGACAACCGAGCTTTAGGCGCCACTAGCAAAACTTTCGGGTCGCGTTTACCAAAATCACCATTTACTTCCACTCCCTGAAGGTATGCCTGTGTGAAAGCAGGAAGGCTTGTTTCTGTAAACTTCAGGAAACCTCCCCACGGACGCTTATCATCCTCTTCACACACGTCCAATCCGAACCCCTTCGCTTCGGCTTTCGCCCGAGCGAAAACGAGATTTTTGACGGTATCTTCCATTTTCGTTTATACTCCTGCAAATCGCACAATATCTATGTAATATGATACACGGTTAGCAGTCAGATACTTATTATTGGAGACGCTCATGGACGCTGTTCAACGCCTGTTTATCTTGCCTCACGAACCCATCGCAACCATCAGTCCCTGGTTATATGGCCAGTTTACCGAACATCTTGGTGAGTTGATATATCCGGGTATTTGGGTCGGTGAAAACTCATCCATACCTAACACGCGCGGCATCCGTAATGACGTCGTCGATGCCCTAAAGCCTCTAGGTATTCCCCTACTGCGATGGCCGGGCGGCTGCTTTGCCGATCTATACCATTGGCGTGATGGTATCGGCCCCCGTGAGCAGCGTCCCATGCGGTTGAATAACTGGTGGGGATTTGCCTCAGAACCGAATCAGTTCGGCACCCATGAGTTTATGGATTTCTGCCGCATGATCGGCACAGAACCCTACTTCACCGCTAATGTCGGCAGCGGTACGCCTCAGGAATGCACAAACTGGATGGAATACTGCAACTCGCCAAGCAACAGCCAGCTTGCCAATGAACGGCGTGCAAACGGCAGCGCCGACCCATTTGGTGTTCATGTGTGGGCGATTGGCAATGAAAACTGGGGCTGCGGCGGGCATATGGATGCTGTGACCTACGCCTCCGAATACCGCAGATTCCGAGCCTTGGCAGGAAGTTACGACGGAGCGCCGTTATACTCCATTGCTTGCGGTGCTTGTGACCGCAATTGGGATTGGACACGCATTTTTCTACAGAACATGGTTTCCAGCAAGCAACTGTTGGCCGATGCTCGCGGGTTAGCCAACGCCTTGGCTATACACTATTACTGCGGCACAGCAGGCACCGCGACAGTGTATGACAACAAACAATGGCTGGAGCTGCTCAGTAAGGCATACGCCGTAGAGGGGCTCATTCAAGGCCACCGAGCGATCATGGATGAGTATGATCCTGACCACAAGATAGACCTAATCCTGGACGAATGGGGTACATGGCATCCTGTGGAAGAAGGAAAACCGCATTCCGGTTTGTTCCAGCAAAACACCATGCGTGATGCTCTAGTGGCAGCCATACACCTGGATGTCTTCCAAAACAATGCTCACATCATCAAAGGTGCAGCTTTGGCTCAAACTATTAATGTGCTGCAGGCTCTGCTCTTGGTACATGAAGACATGTGCGTTAAAACACCGACTTATCACATCTGGGACTTGTACAAACCGCATAAAGGAGCCACGGCTGTTCGTGTGGTGAACGGCTCAGAGACAGCATCATATGGCGAAGAGGCGTCGCAATTTTGCCAGTCCAACTACTTAATGAAGCAGACTTTCAGGCTGCCTGCGGTAGTCAGTTCCGCAAGCATCAAGGACGGGGTCCTTACGATTACAGCAAGCAACTGCAGCCCAGATCAGACGATCACACTTGCACCCGATCTAGTTGGAGCCCAGTATGTTGGAGATGCCCGAATCGTGAGGTTATCCAACACCGATATCACAGCGCATAACACATTTGACCAACCGGATATCGTTCAGCTATCGGCAGAAGAACAGATACCCATAATTGACGGACAACTGCGTGTAGATATGGCGCCCGGATCGGTATGCCGAATTCAAGCAACCATCAAGTAGCTGACAATCAAGGTTGGTGTTTTCGATGCCATGATGTATATAATAGTTTAATCGCATTCATATTCGAGTGCATACGATATCAGGGAGGCATCCATGGATAAGAAGAGAGTAGACATCAGCGTGACCGAACCTTTCTTTGGAAGTCCAAACTATTATGCAGTCGCCCGTGACAGCTCAGGAAGAGAATTGGCTTACGCATATGGGAAGGATCGCCATGAGGCCGTTGCCAAGGTCGTTCAGAAGATTCGGTCACTATACGGATCTGACGCGGAGATTCTTTACTAATAAAGCCTATATAATTAGCCAATTGCAAAATGGCATTTACATGCTGGTTTCAGTGCAGTGGATTTGGGTTAATGTCAATGTATAGCTCTACTAGTGAAGTGGTATTCATGCGCCGGCCGGAGTGAAGCGACGCCGGCCGTTCTGATGAGCCGCGCGGTGCAGGAACCCGCACGAAACGCAGTTCCCGGAGCGTCAGCTCCCGGAATGTAGTTGTATGGGTGACTAAACCCGCGGCATCATGTCCATTTGCGATTGACTCTATTATCAATCAAGATAACAGGCATATGCCTATTGCCAGAAATCAAGTAGTTGACCATCAAGGACACAAAAAAACACCCCAGCCTGTATATTCAAGCTGGGGTGTTTTACGGTGTAATGCTAGGACCTTAAGCTTGCCCCTATGCTTCCCAAAGAGCCCACAATCGCCTGTATGCTCTGGTCCACGTCGGAATCAACTAATGTCCGCTCTCTGCTGCGATACGTCAAGCTCAGCGTCATGCTGCGCATTCCCGCCTGTACATGCTCTCCCTGATACACATCGACCAGCCATACGGAGTCTAGGTCATCTCCGCCTTGATCTGTCGTCAAGTTAAGCAGGGTTTGGTAAGGCATTTCTGCAGGTGCAAGAATAGCCAAGTCGCGGTATACCGCGGGATACTTGGATATTGGTGTGTAGTGCATTTTGGCTCCGCCTGCATCGACAAGTGCCTGGAAATCGAACTCCCCAGCCACGATGCGAGCTCGTTTGATATCAAGTGCGGAATGGATATCAGGATGCAGTTCACCAAACTGCCCCAATGACATACCATTATGCATCACGCGTGCACTTCGGCCAGGATGGAACCTCACATCTGTATCGGTATCCATTGTCCAGCCTTCAACACCGGCACTATCCAGCAGCTCTTCAACGATAGCTTTCGCTGTGTAGAAGTCGGCTGTCTGCGGTTTAGCGCTCCAGCTCACTGGAACATCATTGCCAACGCATGCAAATGCCACCTTATACGGCTGATTGAAGTCATATTCGTCTGCCTGATGCATGACACTCGCTGTTTCAAATAGATAGCAGTCATTCTGGCGCCGCGCCATGTTGTGACGTATAACATCAACCAAACCGGGAAGCAAACTAGTCCGTAGTGTGCTGAGTTCAGGACTAGCGGCCATACGCACCTTAGGTGCGGTCTTGCCGGGTTCATCAAGCACGCTTGGAGCCCTCAGTGTATGGCACACGCACTCGGTCAAACCCATACGAAGCAATGCTTCACGCATTGGCTTGCAGTATATCGACCGATAGCTGTCTGATCCTTGATGTGTCAAGCCTTTTGGCAGGCTTTCCTCTATATTCTCATATCCGTAAACACGCCCTACCTCCTCGATGAGGTCGTGTTCCTGAACGAGGTCGGCACGCCAGCTAGGTATGTGGCATGTGATAACACCAGCATTAAGCTCCGATGGTATCTCAAGGCGCTTCAGACAGTCCAACTGAACCTCGTCAGCAACTTCGGTGCCAAGCAGCTTCCGACAGAAGTCTCCGCGCATCGAAACAACGCGAGGCTCCGAGTTTCTATTGTCCACATCCACAACGCCAGGAAGCGGCGAACCTGCTCCCATTTGCTGCAGCAACTCACAGGCACGGTCCAAAGCTGCAACCACACCATCAGGGTCAACATTGCGCTCAAAGCGATAGCTTGAGTCGCTGGCTAATCCTAACCGCTGACTAGTCAAACGGATGTTCGATGGATGGAAGTGTGCACTCTCCAATAAAACAGATTTTGTTGAAGATGTCACTTCAGTTTCAGCCCCACCCATAATGCCTGCTACAGCAACCGGATGGTTTGCATCACAAATCACCAGCATATCATCACTCAATGTGTGTTTGCTGCCATCAAGTGTTTCAATCTGTTCATCTTGATCTGCGCGTCGAACAACAATGGCTCCGCCAGGCAGTAAGTCGCGGTCAAATGCGTGAAGCGGCTGTCCAAGCTCTAGCAGGATGTAGTTTGTGACGTCAACGACGTTGTTGATAGGCCGCATACCTGCAGCAAACAGTCGTTTTTGCATCCATAACGGCGATTGCCCGATCTTGATGTTATCCACAATTCTTGCGGCATATCGTGGACAAAGATCCGCGGCTCTTACATCTACAGAACACATCGAATCTAGGCCTTGATCACCTGAAGTCTTGGCAACCGGCATTGGATGCTTGAATGGTACGTTATATTTGGCAGCTAGTTCCCGAGCGGCCCCGATCATAGAAAGACAGTCACCACGGTTAGGGGTCACCTTCATATCTAGAACGGCTTCAGTGCCCTCTTGTTCGACCGTCTCAACTTCCAGACCGGCCATGGTCAGAGTCACTGATATTTGTTCGGGGTCAGCATCGGTCTCGACATAGTCTCTCAACCACTCAACTGGTATCCGCATGATTCACCTCATGAAAGAACAACAACCAGAGGATGTTGTTTCAAAGATCGAAGTATTAGGCTCCAAACTGGTTGAGGAACCGCAAGTCATTCTCCAGGAACAACCGTAGGTCATCCACACCCCTTTGGATCATCGGGATGCGCTCAATACCCAATCCGAAAGCGAAACCACTCCACTCATTGGGATCCAGCCCATGAGCTCTCAAGATATTGGGATGAATCAGCCCGGCGCCGCCGAGTTCAAGCCATCCGCCCTTCCAAGAGATAGAGTAGTCAACGCCTGGTTCCACAAATGGGAAGAAGTCAGGTCGAAATCTCACCTGAACATCAGAGCCAAACATGCGTCTCGCGAAAGCGGCTAGTGTGCCCTTTAGGTCAGCCATGCTCACACCCTTGTCAACCATATAGCAGTCAACTTGATGGAAGGTGTGATGATGCGTGGCATCTACAGTTTCATTGCGGAAGCAACGTCCTGTGATGGCATACCTAAACGGTGGTTTCTTAAGATTGAGTGTTCTACCCTGCAAAGCAGTCGTCTGTGTACGCAACAAATGGCGTTCGGTAACATAGAACGACATCTGCTCATCCATAGCCGGATGATTTTCAGGATAATTCAATGCTGCAAAGTTATACTTATAGTCCTCAAGTTCAGGTGCATCCATGAACTCAAAACCTAACCCAATTAACGCAGATTTAACAGCTTCTTGAGTATAAGTGACGGGGTGTTTGTGTCCAACCCTTTGAGGGCGGGAAGGAAGGGTAATATCGATATGCTCTGCTTCCAGCTTCGCGCTTTTCTCCAGAGCCATCAACGCATCTTTGCGAAGGTTGAGTGCATTCTGGATATCGGCTTTAGCCTCGTTCAGCAATTGACCCATGAGAGGCCGCTCGTCAGCAGGCAGCGACCCCATCATGCGCAAAAGGCCGGTAAGGTCTCCTTTCCGGCCTAGAACTTGCGTTTCGAGTGCATCAAGCGTCTGTGTGGTTTGCGCGTCGCCGATGCATTGCATCGCTTGCTCCACCAGAGCCTGTAGCTTCTCTTTCATAGTTACCCTGCAGTCACCTGTGTACAGTTCGCTTTAGCGATTTCGATGAACTTCATGAAATCTTGCGGCTGCTCAATTGCCAGGTTACTCAGCATCTTGCGGTCCACTTCAACTCCAGCTTTGCTCAAGCCTTCTATGAAGCGGCTATATGTAATACCCTCTGCACGGCATGCAGCGGATATACGAGTAATCCACAGTCTTCGGAACTGACCGGTTCGCTTTCGACGGTCATTGTAGGCATACTGCCCACTCTTCATAACCTGTTCGATAGCTTCGGTATATACATTTCGCTTCTTAAGGAAATAACCCTCGGCCATATTGATGATCTTTTTATGCCGTTTATGGGTCATTGTGCCGCGTTTAACACGTGCCATAGTATACTAACCTCCTAATGTGTCGGTATAAGGGTTATTATCTACCCAGTAGTCGTTTCATGCGCTTGCGATTGCCTGGATCGCATTCTTTATCTACGTCTAGGCGTCGCTTCTGACTTGGGCTCTTGGCACTAAACATATGGCTATTGCTGGCATTGCAGCAAATTAGCTTTCCGGAACCGCTGATTTTGAAGCGTTTCGCAGCGGTCTTGCAGGTTTTCATTTTTCCATTTCCCATGGTCTGTACTCCTTTACTAGAGTCGCGAAAAAACAGGGGCCGCTGAGGCCCCCGAAAATCCGCTGAATACGGCCCTACCGAACGCCAGTAAACCTGATGGCTTACTTGGGCTTCGGGCTTAAGACCATTGACATCATACGTCCTTCCATTAATGGAGGACGCTCGACGACGGCAACCTCAGCCGTAGCGTCGATGAATAGCTTCAAAGCCTTCTGACCGAATTCCGGTCGAGTGATCTCTCGGCTTCGAAACATCACAGTAACCTTGACTTTATCACCATCAGCAAGGAACTTAATAGCGTTCTTTATCTTGAACTCGATATCATGGTCGTCCGTTCCCGGTCGCACACGTATCGCTTTCAGGTCGGCTACCTTACTCTGCTTTGCCGCGTCTTTATCTTTTTTCGCTTGCTCATACTTATACTTGCCGTAGTCAATGATACGGCAGACAGGAGGAGCTGCTTGCGGCGCAACCTCAATCAAATCGAGACCGCGCTCACGCGCAATCTGAAGAGCCTGGTTAGGGGTCATAATCCCCAGTTGGTTGCCCTCAGCATCCACTACTCGAATTTCACGGGCGCGGATGCGATCATTCAATCGCAGATCAGTTCTGATGACAGGTTACCTCAAATTTGATAATAATGCCCCGTAAGGGTGCATACTATTTTACCGGATTTTACCAAGATATGTCAAACCGTGTGCAGGTTCCGTCTTGGCACTGGATCCACTAGCCAGCATTTTAAGCCAATCAATGACATCGCTTCAGCTAATATCTCAGCTTCTGCCTTGTCTTGATACAAGCCAAACACACAGCTTCCGCTTCCGCATAGTAAAGCCGCAATAGCGCCGTTGCTTAGCAATTTATCTTTGAGACCAGCAATCATTGTGTGTGTGGCATACACGGCTTGCTCAAAGTCGTTTGAAAGCATGCCATACCACTTCACGCCCTCAAGCATAGCTTGGCCTACTATAGGGGTTTTGGGGATGGTGTTGCCTACCGTCGGGCGAACTTTATCTAGCTCTTTATATGCCCAGGATGTTGATACCCCCACCCCAGGATGCACCACAAGCACATGCAGGTCGGTTAGGTCGGGTAATGCCAGCATCTTTTCACCGACACCGCCAACGCGTGATACGCCACCTTCCAAGAAGAAGGGCACATCAGAGCCTAAAGCTAATCCCATATCCACCAGGGCATCATACGTAAACGGATGGCCATACATCTCGTTTAAGGCCACCAGCACAGCTGCAGCGTTACCGCTGCCGCCACCAAGACCGCCTTGCACAGGAATGCGCTTCTCCAGGTGGATTTTAAGCTCAGGCAGGATATTCGCCCGATGCACAAACGACTCAGCCGCACGATATACGATGTTTGTTTGGTCATTTTTCAGATAAGGCAAGTTATTTGATAAGTAAATACCTACCTGAGCTGACTTTTCAATGCTGATCGTATCGGATATCCCGATTTCGCAAAAGATCGACTCGATACTGTGGAAGCCATCATATCGGCGATCACCAACATCAAGTGTGAGGTTTATCTTTGCATAAGATGGGATTTCCATGGTTAACTCCGTGCCTGCACCAAAGTATCGTCGTTCTTTATAGTTTCCACTAGCTGCGATACGGCCTTAACGTAAGCGATATGCTCTTGCTCCAATACCCTGGCCGCTAGGCTATGCCAATCATCATCGGGCATCACAGGCACAGTGATCTGAAGCAATATAGGACCGCTGTCGTAATCGGAGTCTACCAGATGTACAGTGCATCCCGACTCTTTTTTCTTAGCAGCCAGCACAGCCCGATGGACATGCTCACCATACATCCCTTTACCGCCGAATAACGGCAGTAATGCGGGATGTATGTTAGTTACACGGTTATGGTATGTTTCGATTATGGTTGTTGGTAAGAGTCGCATATACCCAGCAAGGCAGATAATGTCGATGTCGGCCTTCTGAAGCTGCTTTAACAGCTTACTAGCGTAAACATCGTCATGAAGACCTGCAGGCGATACCACGACAGTAGCAATACCCGCTTCACTAGCCCTAAGCAATGCCGGCGAGTTCTTCCGGGTACCAATCACCAGCTTGACTTGAGCATCAATCTTACCGTCACGGCATCCTTCAATCAACGCCCACATATTGCTGCCGCGGCCTTCGCCGCTGACCATCACAGCTATATTAAGGCTCATTACTCAGCAGACTCCTCTGATTCCTCTTCGGCGAGAGCAATCACCACGTGGCGGCTGCTCCCCTCACCTTCCGAATAGGTTGATATCTTCGGATCATCTTTGAGTGCCATGTGAACAACCCTGCGCTCATATGGGGGCAGCGGATCAAGCTCTGCTTCACCGCCGTTCGACTTAACTTCCTCAGCGATATCGAGTGCGAGCTGGTGCAGCTTCTGAGCACGACGGTCACGATATCCATCGGCATCTAATACGCATCGTGCTTCCAAATGGTATTTTCGGGTAAGGATGAGATTCATGATCTCCTGCAATGCTTCGAGCTGACTTCCGCCAAACTCACCAGCATCGCGCCCCACTAATTCGATATGCAGATACCTGCCCATATGGCTGGTAACCATCGCCTTTATACTGAGGTTACCAGCCCGCATAGCTCCGTTTAACACGGCAATGGCGGTACGCTCTGTCTCGTCTTCAGGAACTTCCTCTGGTGGTGTAGAAGGCTTAAGCACAGCTCTTACAATTGTAGGAGCCGCACCGATACCGAGGATCCCAGCAGTACCTTCCTGAACGATCTCTATATCTAGTTCGTCTGCACTGCCGACACCCAGTTTCTGAACAGCCTGCTCTATCGCTTCATCAACACATTTGCCAGGCAGCTCAACCATGACCTCATTTACAGGTTCCTGCATTCTCGCGTTACCGTCCTTCTCACTAACTTAGTACCTTAACTAGAGTCTACTTCTTTCGACGCTGTTTTGGTGCGGGTCGCGCATTAACAACCGGAGCACCCTCCGCAGCCAACTCACGAGACGCATCTTTTTGGAACTTCCACTGCTGCCACATGTTAAGTACGTTAAACATCAGCCAGTAGAGAACAAATGCCGACGGGAAATTCCAGCTAAACATCATGAATGTAATCATGATGGTCATCATCAAGCTTGTCTGCTTCTGTTGTTCTGCTTGTGCAGGATCACTTACTGGTGTCAGCCGCTGTGAAATAAACATCGATATCGAGTAAAGAACAAGCAGCACCACATCGTGATGTCCTAGATTCGATGCCACTATATGTGGATACTGACGGCTTAAGAAGCTGTCGCGAATCCACAGGAAGTTTCCATTGGCAAACTGAAATTCATATAGTCGGATAGAGTTGTAAATATAGATCATGATCGGGAACTGAATAAGCATAGGCAAACAGCTCTTCGCTGGATTCACCTTATGTTCCTTATATAGCTCCATCATCTTGGCGTTAAGCTCGTCACCCTTGTATCGCTCTTTAAGGCGATTCACTTCAGGCTGCATCTTCTGCATTTCTTTCATGCCATCCATGGAAGCCTTCTGCAATGGGTTTGTAATGAGCTTAACAAGAACAGCCACAAGGATCATCGCTAAAGCGTAACTAAACTCGCGATTGCGTCCCGTTAACGCAACGATGGCATCCAACACCTTGTATGACACCATTTTCTTGTTTCGGGTGTCCATTCGTTCAAGGATGTCATGCCGTATAGCATTAATACGATCAAGTTCAGAATCTGGAAGTTTAGCTTTAACAGCGCTGTCAATGGCCATTTTAGCTTGGTCATCAAATGCCTTGGCACCCGGAGAGTCTATCGGCACAACCATCGCTGTTTTGTGGAATAGCGTAGCAACTTGTGCCATTCTGTCAGGGGTGTTTGGATTTAAGCGTATGCTCTTATCATATACTTCCTGAAGTAAAGCGCTGTTCATCTCGGCAAGCAGTAGTCCCGACGGTTTTGTTGCAGCAAGGTCAACAAGCTTCTTTGAAAGCTTGAAGGAAGAAAAACGGCGTGCGTCATATAACGAAGAATCAGCCACAGCAGCATTTAGTACATTCAAAACAGCTTGCATGGTGACAGGCGGCACTTCGGCACCTGGCTTATACTGAGCGATAGCTGCAGAATCTACAGGAGCTGCTTTGCTAAGGATGTAAGAGCTGACTTGATCAGAGCCATTTTTCATAGCCAACGTCACATTCTGAGCATCAACTATATCTTGAGCTTTAAATGAGCAGAACGCCGCAGTGGCATCTTTATCGATATCTGCGCGTTGGGATTTTGTGAGAGCTGTAAGTGATTGAATGTCCTTGTCAAATTTACTGCCTGTTACCGCAGCAGGACCACATCCTGTTAGCATAGCAAGCAAAATAGCACACAGCACAATCAAAGCGTGGGGACGTCGGATACTCAAAGACGGCGACCTCTACCTTCTTCTACTACTTCGAGTTACATGGAAGTGATCTGGTATAGGGTCAATGCCCCCTTCACTCCACGGATTACACCGCACAATGCGAATAACAGCGAGTATACACCCTCGCCATAATCCAAACTTACCCAACGCTTGCGCGGCATACTCAGAACAAGTTGGGTAATATCGACAATTCGGCGGCGTGTGCCGTGAGATAGGCTGGTAAATCCGGCGGATGATCCAAACAGCTAGCTTGGCAGGAACCTGAAATATGTTCCGAAATAGGATCATCTATATCACCCCTGCACGGTGTAACAGCAAGTTGCACTCCGCAGCGAGTTGGCTGTAACTGGCAGTCAGTGCCGACTTACGCGCAATGAAAACTAGATCATACTCGTAAGGGATCTGTTCACGAATGTCGCGACAGATTGCTCTCAGACGCCGTTTTATCAGGTTACGCTCTACCGAAGAGCCAACCTTCTTACTGACACTAAATCCAAACCGCCGGTGCTGTGCCCGGTTAAGAACACACAGCACCAACCGTCGGGAAGAATACGACTTACCGCACGAATAGCAGGCGCTAAAGTCTTGGCGACTTCGCAGCCTCTCATCGCTAGGCAGCATTAGTGCCCTCGAATTCTAATATGCTTCGTGACCGTAGTGCCGACATGAGTCAGATACAGTCAAGGACGCTCGGCCCTTCTGTCGGCGTCGCTTCAGCAGATTGCGGCCATCCAGAGTCTGCATGCGCTCACGGAAGCCATGCGATCGTCGTCGGTGCCGTTTATTTGGTTGATAGGGTCGTTTCATGCTTAAGGTGTCCTCCTACGAGGATTGATTTTTATAATATCGACTGTCATTCATCGTATTCCGATGACTGTACACATGGAGTATTATATCACATAGATTCGTTACTGGCATTAAACAGTTGACGTTCCTTGTTCCATGTAGTGCATATACACCCAATAGCCTGCCAGCTATTACACTATACGTTTTTCCCACACTCTTTGTTTCCATGTGGAACAACGATCGTGTTGCCCGCATTCCTACCCTACCCAACCGTCCATTTCACGAAGAGCGACGGAACAGACTGGAGATTGGGTAATATAAACCAGTGTCCCTTATCTGCATGGTTGGAGAGTATGATGTTACGCCTTAGTACATTTGTCAGTCCGTTGCTTGATACGAATTGTTACCTGCTTGCCGACGATCTCACTCACGAGGCAGTCATCATTGATGCCCCTTATGGAGCGGCGGATCTTATCACCCCCGAGTTAACCGCGGCAGACTTGAAACTGACCATGATCATATTAACCCACGGGCATTTTGACCACACCCTAGACGCACCGTCACTCAAACAAAGATTCGATGCTCCAATCTACATCCATGAAGCAGACAGCCGTTTCCTTAGGTATCCCCAAGAACAAGGGATACCATTCCAAGCACTCGGTATCGAAGTTCCGAGCATTGAGCCAGATTACTGCATGAACATATCGAAGCCAATTTCCATAGGAAGTGTAGATTATCAGCTAATTGAGACTCCAGGACACACTCCAGGTGGTATATGTTTATATAGTGCGGATGAAAACCGGCTGTTTTCTGGTGACACTTTGTTTGCCGGAACATGGGGACGCACGGACTTTACGGGCGGCAATGATGCTATCATACAAGCAAGCCTTATAAGGCTTAACCAACTACCAGCCGACACTGCTTTTTATCCTGGACATGGGTCATCCTCTACCATTGGTGCTGAACGGTGGCTTAACCAGTTGTCGGTAGACTAACATACATTAGTTTCGAAAAAGGGGACACACCATGAAGATAATCATGCTATCCTGGGAGTTTCCACCTCGTGTTGTTGGCGGAATCGCCCCACACGTTCACGATATCTCTATCGCTCTAGCGGCAGGCAACACCGAAGTGCATGTGATTACCGCTGAATTCGGTGACGCACCTCAGTATGAACGCATGCGTCCGGGGCTATTTGTCCACCGAGTACATGCGCCAGATCACAGCAACGACTTTATCCATTGGGTTCAGCAGCTTAATGACAATATGTTAATCAAGGCGCAGGAGCTCATTAATTCCTGGCGCCCTGCTTCAGGCAACTTTAAAGACAGCGACGGCATCATCCTCCACGCACATGATTGGCTTTCGCACTTCAGTGCCGCACATTTAAAACACCAATATCACCTGCCCATGATTGCCACTATCCATGCCACGGAATATGGACGTAACGGCGGAATATCTACCGATATACAGAAATATATATCAAGCGTTGAATGGCAATTAGCTTATGAATCCTGGCGGGTAATATGCTGCAGCGAGTTCATGCGTCAAGAGATATCCGAGGCGTTGAGTTGTCCATGGGATAAACTCGATATTATCCCTAACGGTGTTGATATTCAAAACTTTGAAGTTTCCTGTGACGAAGCTAAACTTAAGCAATTCCGTCAGAAATATGCCGCGGATTATGAGCGCATTGTGTTCTTCATCGGCCGTATGGTGCGTGAAAAAGGTGCCGATCTGCTCATCGATGCCATCTCGCAAGTGAGAACCATGTATACCGATGTGAAGCTTGTGATAGGCGGTGGTGGTAAACACGATCATCTGGAGCAGTTCGCTCGCTGGTTAGGCGTATCCGATGTCGTCACGTTCACCGGATACCTAAGTGAAAGTGACAAAAAACTAATGTATGCGTGCTGCGATGTAGCCTGCTTCCCAAGCCGATACGAGCCATTCGGCATCGTCGCACTGGA
>CAZFLA010000019.1:5868-11100 GCA_964519405.1 uncultured bacterium | reverse complement strand
ATGGCTGCTCATGCACCTGTCATCGTTAGCGATGCCGGTGGGCTCAAAGAGATCGTTAGGCACAATGTTGATGGATTAACTTTCTACAGCGGAAATTCAACTAGCCTAGCTCGTATGATCCTCAAGACACTCGCAGAACCAGAGTATAGCCAACAGCGAGCGCAATCAGCCTTCGAACGAGTTCAGAATGTGTTCAACTGGCCTCGGATAGGCGCAATGACTCGCTCTGTGTATGACCGGGTCTGGTTCGAATACGTCAATTCCGGCTGGTAGAGGGTATCTTGCAGTAATACATTAAGACCGCCGTATGCATATAGCAAACGGCGGTCTTTTAGGTTCTGGTGGTAGTCCGGATTATGCGTTCTTCAACGCCCAGCTTTCGATGGTATTCTTGGGAGCCAGCCCAACCTGCCGCGAAACAGGCATTCCGTCCTTGAACAAGATCATCGTTGGGATACCTTGAATGCCATACTGAGCGGCAAGTGCCTGTTCCTCGTCGGTGTTTACCTTAACGACTTTCACTTTACCATCAACAGCTTCAGCAACCTGCTCTAGCACAGGGGCTAGCATTCGGCATGGGCCGCACCAAGGTGCCCAGAAGTCCACGATAACGGGAACATCGCTTTTGAGTACCTCGGCATCAAAGCTCTGAGCATTCACATGCCCTACTTTGCCCGAAACAGCCGCATCGTTCTTTTTACCAAATCCAAATAGAGACATTTCTGCATCCTCCTGAAGAGTTCATTGTTTGTTTACGTATGTTAGATGCAGTATGTTTGGATATAGATTCACAAAAAAGGGCGGTAATATCTACCGCCCTCTAAATCGCGAATTGAAAAACTAGAATCCGCTGTTACGCTGGTTCTTTTTTGCCCCTTTAGCACGGTTCACTTTTTGAGCGTTGGTTTTCGCTCCAGCGGCCTGAGCAGCAATTAGCTTGTTATACTTGTCTAGCTGATCTGCAGTCAATATAGCTTTGATTTTTTTCTGGCTGTCATCACGTATCGTTTTAAGCTGTTTCGCTTGGTTCTGAAGTATCGGCTTGATGAGGTCAAGCTGTGCAGGCGAAAGCGCGAGTTCCTTGTTAAGCATACGAACCTGATCGGGTTTCTGTGTTGCAGCACGGTTCTGCTTCCTAGCAGCAGGCTGTTGTGCAGCTGCTGCAGCATTCTGCTTCTTATTGTTCTTGGCGGCTTCAGCTTTGCGCTGAGCCATGATTTCATCGTATTTCTTGATTTGATCGGGAGTGAGGATCGCCTTAATCTTCTTCTGTGTCTCAGTTCGGATTTTCAGAAGAGCCGGAGCATCCTGCTTTGTTATGGCCTTAACTTTGGCAACTTGATCATCGGACAACCCAAGATACTGAGCGAGTTTGTTAATCGGCATCATAGCCTGTCTGGCTGCCTGAGGCCGAACGGCTGCCGCATTGGTTTGTGCGTTTTGCGCAAACGATGCTGATGTCAGCGCTATTGTAGCCATTGCTACAGCCATCAACGATCGATTCATAAGGAACACCTCCAAGCGTTCTGTTAATGAGCAGATCTCTCTGCCCGGTTTCATCAAATACATAGACGTATTGGCCTAGAACTCGTTCAATTTATGCATATAATAAACTACAGCATCCTATCGAGGTATATATATGCAGCAACTAATAACATGGCTTAACGAACACGATATTGGCGACCTTCTGGATATCGGTACCGGTTCTGGAGCATTTCTTAGGTTCTGCCTGAAACACGCAAAATCATATCAATCAGCCGTAGGAATAGACGCAGTAGAAACGGTGCTGGAAGAAGCACGAAAGACCACCGCTTATGGAAATGTAACCTACCTAACCGCCCAAGCAGAGAAACTGCCATTTGCTGACGGTGAGTTTACAACTGTCTCCATGAGCAACGCACTTCACCATTTTCGCAGTCCGCTGAAGTCGCTGAAGCAGATGAAGCGGGTGCTACAACCCGGAGGCACTCTTGTGATGGCCGAAGTGCATGCTGAACTCACGGATGCTAAACAACTAACTCATGCCATGATGCACAGCCTTAAAGTAGATGCCGACAAACTGTGCGGGCAAATTCATCACGACCCATTCACGACAGTCGATATCATCGACATGGTGAAAGCCTCTGGCTTTCAAGTGGAATGCAATTTCATTGCAAACCTAGCAGATTCATCACCAGACAAAGATACAGCATATGCATATGCAGAATCCGAACGTGCAGTGAATGCTATTGTGGCACGCCTCTGCTTGCACCCTGAGCTAACTGAGTTTAAAACAAGAAGAAATCAAATTCTAAGCAGGGCCAAAGAGATCGGTGTTGCGCGACCAGATCAACTAATCGTGATCGCGCACAACCCAGCCTCATAAATGGCTACAATCTGCTGACATGAAATAGGCGTGTCTGTCCATGCGTGAATGGGCAGCTAATGACACGCCCCTCACCTCTCCACCCATCGAACATGTCCACAATACGCACATTTTCCGGCCAAGCGAGGTCAATGTTGCGGTCATCTTCATATACAGATGTCACAGCTACATAGTCTATTGTTGCATGAACGGAACAGCTATATGGTGCATACATGTGAACTCCAGCTTTAGCGATTTGTTCGCTCATCCATTCATCACTGGCATACGGCGGAACTCCACACCATATCAACTTACCGCCGTCATCTAGATCGCGGATTACACCAGCCGTCTTTCCGTCGGTATACTTCATAAAGCCATTGCAGGCCGCATATGGCCTCGGCCTGATAGTCGTGATGTCTCCAAGCATGGAACCTATCACAGGGCACAGCCATGCATCGCTATCACTCAAGCCAGCACGCCCCGACATTGCTTCCTTATCGATCCTGATCGGAAGGTTCAGAAGCTTCTCTGTCTGTTGTATATCCCACTTCAGTGTTTGGGGGTCGATCATCCCAGGCATGCCAACAACCATGATCGTCCGACCGCCTCTTGCAACCAAACTTCGCAGTTTTTCGAGGTCATCGGCACGCGGTGATGTGGCATTCACTACGACAACGAACTTGATACGCTCCGGGAGTTTATCAACATCGCTTAGTATCCATACGCTCATCGGCGCTCCTGTTCGTCCGACGGTGCCCAGCAATGTTTGGTTTGAGTAATGGGTTCCAGCAGTAGGAGTTAAGGTGCCAAATGAATGGTCATCAATGACAAACGCCACTTCTTCGATAGGTGATCTGTCACCTTGCAGCGTTTCGTTATGTATCTGAGCTTCCTTGGCAAATTCGTCCATTACACCTGCATCATGATGCCACTTGGGGCTTAAGCTGAACCACTCGTATGCGTTGCCGTATAACGCATCTGTAGCCAGCCATCTGCGGTGCATCTTAATACAACCGCTGCGTGGGTCTTTCTCATCATATAAAGTGTGCCAACCGCCCTCATGAAGCCATGAAAACAGATCATTGTCATCCATATACTGCTTGCCGTGATGCGTCACGCTGCCCATGGCTGCAGCGTTCTGGGCGTAGCCATCGCCAGTCAGGCGCCGTAGATAGTGCTGCGGCACGCCGCCCAAATAATCCACATCCTCGCACTCAAGTATCTGCCTGACCCCGAAGTTACCCGAATCGCTTTGCCGTGCTTCACCGGCCAATAGAATCACATAGCCATAGAAAACTCCGACAAGGCTTTTCCTCTTGGTTTCCTGTTTGACTACCGAAGCGAAATATTTAATGGTGTCAGCAGAGACTTCATTGATGAACATGTTATAAGCCATAACCCACCTGCCATGTGAGTCATCAGGGAATAGGTCATATCCAGGCTTATTTCTAAACCTCGCATCTGGTATGCGAGTATACGGATAGCCCTTGGCTTTACACCAGGCAGCAAAGGCGCGCTGATTATCGTCACTGTAGTCACCGAAATACTTCACCGGTTTCACTATTTCGTCACAACATGCCCATGCAAACCACTCCTCGGTCATTGCCCCACCGATGTTGAAGCCGATGACCTGGCTTGACCATGGTCGTGTGGCGCAGTATCGAACCAGCTTCCGCAGCGCCGTCGCTTGTTGCTGCCGCCAGGCTTCGGAAGTCAGCGAGCCAACTTGACTGTCGGTCTCCCACCACACCAGTTGTTTACCATCAACCGCACTCTGCGTCTTGACTAAACTCGACTTGTTCTGGTTATACCAAAACGGAGGAAGTCCCAGCGCCAGCCGCATGATGATGCGCGCTTTGGGATTGGCTTGCAGGATGGTGGCTGCCATCTGTTCGATCTCACCAAAATCATACTCGTTGCCACCAAGCCATGTCGGTTGTGCGACATTATGGTAATGACGTCCGGCGGAACAGGTGATGTGGAATAAATCCGCACCATTGTTCGCAAATTCTTGCATGACACCAGGAGCAAATGTGTAAGTAGCATATCCGCTCCAGGTTATAGGGGCGCCATCCAACATAAAAGTTGGCCTTCCACCGACCATCTTGCGCTCCATGGTAGGCAGCGCAGCCCGACGTCTGTTGCTCACTACTGCATGAGCTTCAATGCCAGGAACCCGAAGCCCCTCGGACACTAATCCAATAGAAACACGACCAGGCGACAGATACCAAGGCACTCGCCGCTCGATTACGCACACTTTAGCCGCAGCAAGACGCCTTCGTTCGTCCTCATTCAGGCGAATCCGCCAGATAACCCATTGTTCCTGGCGCACTTCAAGATCGATATGCTGTTTTTCTATCGCACCGGTTATAGCGAGCTTGAAACTAACCATCTTTTCAGCCACGATGTGACTGCTTGCCTGCAGCGACGACACAGTAAGCCCCTTGGCTTCGGGATAGTATAAAGTGAGCTCACAAATGTAGATTTCATAATCTTTACCGGCTTGAGTATCCTGTGCAACGATCGCTGATGTACCTGCATACCGGATTATTTTCTCCTCACCTGGCTTGAGCGTCACCCATTGCGACGGGTCAGTCACACCCCATCCCGATAAAGAGACAGACATTTTACCCATGTTCAATACACGAGCTGAGTATCCCGTTGATGGTATGTAGGTGGAATATCGATAGGCTAAAGACGGCATAATGGTGGCACCATTGCGTTTCACGAAGTGCCACATAACCCACTCATGGTTCCGATACTGTATGCGGTCGAATTCGGCGACTTCAAAGTTATCATCGCGAGCATAAGAATGAGCAGGCTGCATGAACAGCCGAGATAGTGAGGTAAAATCTTTCGGCTTGAACACCGAAGGCATGGAATAGCCA
>CAZFLA010000019.1:0-5858 GCA_964519405.1 uncultured bacterium | reverse complement strand
CTTCTGGATCGTCAACTAATTGGGCGATGGCCGGCTTTGGTCGCAGAACCATCAAGAGAAATAGTAGTAGTGCAAAAGTGATCATTGCCATGCAGAGCATCCCGCCTTATCCGATTGGTCTATCCCCGTCGATAGCTGCTGCTAAAGGAGAAGTTTACCTATCAGCAATTGTACAGATAAGCGCGGGCCATGATGTGCGAATATGGGACGGATTTGTGTAACTATCGTCACGTAGACAATATCCATAACTGAGTTCGCAGAAGATACGAAATGTAAAACCACCTGAGGAGAAGCGAGGGATAAATTATAACCCTAGGCTGGGCCAGAGGTCATCAATCACCGCTTTCACGTCGTCACTCATGCGGTTCACTTCAGGCCAGGGGCGGTTAAATCCCTCGTCTGCGCCTTTGCGGGTGGCATCGAAGCCGATCTTGCTGCCGAAGCCGGGAAGTCGTGACGCGTGGTCAAGCACATCCACTGGACCTTTCACCAACTCCATATCGCGTTCAGGGTCAATGTTGTTGCTGAAGCGCCACATCGCCTCTTTCACGTTCTGAACATCAACATCGTCATCAAATACAATCACTATTTTTGAGAACATCATTTGGCCAGTGCCCCAAATCGCATGCATCACCTTCCGAGCATGCCCAGGATACCGCTTCTTGATGGAGATAAGCACCACATTGTGGAAGCACGCCTCCACCGGCAAATTCATGTCTACCACTTCAGGCAGCACAAGCTTAAGCAATGGCAGGAATATTCGCTCGGTGGCTTTACCTAACCATGCATCTTCCATCGGTGGAGCACCTACAATGGTGCATGGGTATACCGCTTGATGACGCATTGTGATTGCCGTTACATGCACTCTGGGGTAGAGGTCGGCCAGACTGTAATAACCCGTGTGGTCGCCGAACGGGCCTTCTGTCACCAGGTCATTAGGATCAATCTCACCCTCGATAATGATCTCTGCGTCGGCAGGTACACGGATGTCTACACTGACCGCAGGACACAGCTCCACGGGTTTCCTTCGGATGAAACCCGCAAATAGTGTTTCGTCGATACCTGGCGGCAACGGGGCGGTGGCCGCATACGTGAGGGCTGGATCACCCCCTAGTGCGATGGCTACCTGCACTTTGTTGTGAGCTTGCCGGGCAACCCGGGCGTGTTCCGCTCCTGTTTTGTGCATTTGCCAATGCATGGCACAGCTCTTTTTGTCTAAGATTTGCACCCTATACATACCCACATTACGCTTGCCAGTCACAGGATCATGGGTAAACACTAATGGAAGCGTAATGTACCGCCCGCCGTCGTCGGGCCAGCACAATAGATGCGGAAGGGCTTCGAGGTCAATATCATCGCCACGAAGAACAACTTCCTGGCAGATACCTCGCGATACTTTTTTGGCGGGCAGGTCTTTTAGCCTAGCGACTAAGGGCAGCATCTGAATCGCTGCTCCAATGCCTTCGGGAAACTCGGGTTTGGTGAGTGCAGCTATCTCGTCGCCGATTTGTTCAAAATCATCAACACCCAACGCCATGCTCATACGCCGCCGCGATCCAAATGCGTTGATGGCCACCGGCATCTTAAATCCTGTGGGGTTCTCAAACAACAACGCTGGCCCACCGCTCTTCATCACCCTATCGGCAACTTCAGTGATCTGAAGAATTGGCGATACAGGCACAGAAATCCGCCGCAATTCGCCGGCGGCTTCTAATGCGTTTAGGAATTGTTGATAATGACGGTAAGCCATTTGCTATACATGCAGCCTATGTGCAACAACCGGCCGCACAGATGGTATAACTTCAACCATCGCGAATGAGCGCCTAACTTCAATCAGACGTGCTCGAATTCGTTGACCAGCCACACACTGACCTTCAGCGATCTCCAGCAAATAGCCCTCACTCCAAGCAACCAGGTTTACATCGTCACCGGCCTGCAGTGCAGATTCGTATACATCCGCTTCCACAGTCTGTCCACGGCGATATCCCAACCACGCACGGTCATAATCCGCCATAGTGCCGCTCTGGATATCATACTTCTCGCTATGCATATTCATGTCAGCTCTGACATAGATCGCACAGTGAAGCAGTCGCTCCAGATCCTCGATGTTTTCACCCTCTGGGCCAACCAGCAATTCAGCCACTTTCGGATGAGCGGTGACAAGTATTGCCTCTGGAGCATCATTCTTGCACTTACGCTGCAGTTCGCGTTCGATATCTAGGCTGACTGTTTCGTGTCCAAGAATACGTCCTTTACCTGCACAGTATGGGCACTTTTCTGCAAGCTGCTCTACCACAGATTCCCCTGTTCGCTTTCGGGTCATCTGAACCAATCCAAGCTGACTGATCGAGCTAATTTTGGCACGAGCGCGGTCGTTCTTTGTAACGCGTTCCAGCACCCTTGTGAGCTGGGCACGATGCGAGGGGCTATCCATATCAACAAAGTCGATGATGATAATTCCGCCTAAATCGCGCAGCCGAACCTGACGCGCCACTTCTTCAGCGGCTTCCAGGTTCAAGCGCAGGATCGTCTCAGCCAAGTTGGCTCCGCTGGTGAATTTACCGCTGTTGACGTCAACAGTGCACAGCGCTTCGGTCTCATCGATGACCAGATAACCACCAGACTTAAGGTAGACCTGCCTACGGCTTAACCGATCTATTTCATCTTCCAGCTTGTAAGCATCGAATATCGGCATATCACCATCGTACAGGTTGATCTCCTGCCGCAGTTTTGGGGCAAATCGAGTAGCTAGCTCAACGGCATTTTGATACTCATCGGGGTCGTCCACAACAAGCCGATCCACGTCGCTGCCAAACATGTCGCGAACAGCCTTATATAATAAGGAATAGTCGCGGTGCACACAGGCTGGCGCCTTCATCTTGCTGGCTTTATCTGATATCGTCGCCCACTGCTCTTGAAGCCATTCAATATCTTGAACCAGCATCTCATCTGGCTTGTCTTCAGCTTCAGTGCGGATGATCAGACCAAAACCTTGAGGGCGCAGTTCACGGCCCAGCCTTTTCAGCCTGTCGCGCTCTTTGAAGTCTGATATCTTTCTGGAAACCCCCAAGTGCTCACCGTCAGGTGTGACCACCACATACCGGCCAGGAAGGCTAATCTTAGTGCTAACGCGTGAGCCCTTCGTGCCGCGTGGTCCTTTGGTGACCTGTACAAGAATATCCTGACCAATCTTAAGGATATCCTTAATATTGCGGTTCCTCAGCACAGCACGACGTACAGATGCAGGCGCAGTGCCATCATCGCTTGCTTCAGGGATGATATCGCCGACATACAAGAAGGCATTCCGATCAAGGCCAATATCGACAAAAGCAGCATCCATGCCAGGAAGCACATTGGTCACGCGTCCCTTATAGATACTGCCTACGATACGCTCCTCTCGCTCTACATGAAGCTCCATGATTTTGCCATCTTCGAGCAAGGCTAAGCGGGTCTCTCGTGCGCCTACGTTTACGATTATCTCTTTTTTCAACGGAAAAGCCGGCCTCCTGTATGCCATCACCCGAGCTTAAGAACTTCAAAGGTGATCAGAAAAACATATAGTCAAATTAGTGATTAACAGTCTTGTCGTTAAATTTGACTAAAAAGCTGTTAAGAATAATACTCTCTCTATATCCAAGTATAACGTCGGGGAGTTATTTACACAAATATTTATATAAAAAAGCAGGATTTACTCCATAAATCTGATAACATTTAGTAAGAAGGCGTGTTTCGCGCCTTGGTTATCTATAATTCGGGGATTATAACCATGAAGATGACACCGTATCTAATGACAGCTGGACTGTTGATGGTTGCCAATGCGTGCCTTTTGACACCCGCTTCTGCAGATCCGCTGGAAATGAAGATTATTAACGCAGATGATTTTTCCGGCCCAGTTGTGGCCGCATCGGAACTCTCTGTTAAATACTCCGGAAACGCCGTTTCCCGCGTGGAGTTATGGGTAGCTGGCAAACTTTTTGCACAACGAGTGTTGGAGATGCCTGCTGACAAGGGAGTTGCTTCCTTCGTGGTAGACCCTGTGTATTTGAATCCAGGTCGCCACAACGCAGAGATTCGTGTCGTTCAGCTCGATGGACGCATGACGACTTCGAAGCTGCTGCTGGTTGTTGATAGTGACAGCGTCACAAGCCTGCCTATTAGGATCGTATCACCTACTCAGAATGGTGAAGTCCAAGGCAAGGTTAACGTCAATGTAGCGATCAGTGAGGGAGTTCAAAGCCCTTACGTCAGCATCTACATCGACCAGAAATTCCGAGTGCTCAAGAACGTCTCACCGTATTCGTTCACTTGGGATACAGCGACTGTAAGCAACGGCTCACACATTATTGAAGCGATGCTTGTTGATAGTGGGCAAAATGTCTACAAAGCAGCTCCGGTAACTGTCATGGTTAACAACCCAGGCGGATTTACCATGACCAATGACTTTTTATCGACTTCCAGCGCCATGCTGTCTGCTCCCCCTGTCACAGGAACTGAGCCTTCCGTAATGGGCTTCTTGCCTGCTCCTGCAGGTTCTGAGGGCACACTGAGCAGCGTTGCACCATCCAACGTGGTTTTGCGACCTGATGCAGCAGCTCCTGCCGTCAAGACCGCGGTTGCTAAACCGCAGGCTGGCAGCACAAGCTTACCAGCAGTTTCTACAGGCAGCAATTCAACAATCGGCATGCTGAGCATGGGCACCGCCTCTGAAGGGCAAGTGCGGATGATTGCTCCTGACTCCATGAAGCCCGCTCAGTCGGTAGCAGTTGCCAAGGTTGTTGAAAAGGCAATCAATACAGTCTCACCAACACGCGTCAGCGTAAAGCCAGCCGTTAAGGTGATGTCCAATGGCTTGATGACCGCAGCTCTGCCAGGCAGCAGCCTGAATATTCCCGGATTGCTCGCAGAGCAAACAGCAGCCCAAGGCGCTGTGCGTTCATCTACTCCAAACATGCCTAATAAGCCAGTCGCCGTAGTTGCCAAGGCGATTGAAGCTAAGCCGATTGCAGTCCAGCCGACAGCACCTGCAGCCAACAAACCAGCTGAACACAAGGTTGCTGCTAAAGCTGTTAAGCCTACTCAAGTAGCACTTGCGGCAACAGCCGGTAAAGACGCTCGCGTAGTCCGCATGGCCCGCAACATCGATGTCAACGGCACCCCTACCATGAGCACCTTTGATGTCATGGTGAAATTAATCAATGGTACATCATATGTGCCATTCCGGGTGGCTTTTGAAGCTGAAGGTTACGGCAAAGTGTGGTGGTATTCCAAAGAAAACACAGTTTGCGCAGTCAGTAATGACAAGAAGCACTCTGTCGTGTTCAAACCAGGACTAAACACCGTTGAAATCAACGGAACCAAAATGGAACTAACCAACAGAACGCTGTTGAACTTAGGATACTCGTATTTGCCTCTAGACTGCATGGATGATGCTCTGGATGTGCAGATCAAGCTTAACAACAGACAGCTTAGTATGAACTCCATCTGGTAAGATCACGCTGATACCCTTTGCCCCGCTGTTTCAGCGGGGCATTTTTGTGTACATCAGTTTGTCGTCATCACCATCTTCACGACCGACCGTCCGTGATCATCACGTGACCTCAGCATGGCCTCTTCAATCTCTTCCAAACGAAACCTATGCGATATCAACTCTTTACCTAACAGTGGTTGTGTTTGAAGAAGGCGCATGCTTTTGGCTGACTGTGTATCGGGCGATGCAAATGAGGCTTTGAGTGACAGCCGCTTGAAGTGAAACTCATCAGCATCGAAACATATCTTTGATTCTGGTGACCAGGCGATGCCGATGTAAGCAATGGTCGCCCCAAAAGGTGCAATAGCGATAGATTCAACCAAGCTCTGCG
>CAZFLA010000018.1:0-37687 GCA_964519405.1 uncultured bacterium | reverse complement strand
TGGATATTATCGGCATTTGTGGTCGTTACCACTGAGACAATCGACCGGCAAGCCTCGGAAACGCTGCTCCATACCCCCGTGCCAACCCCTGCCAGGATCGCTACTCCCAGCGCTGGCCCTTCATCGATATTGATCACAGACTGGTTCATTCCCGTCACATCAGCCAGTATCTTGCGCCACACAGAACTTCGAGCTCCGCCTCCCGAAACTCTGCTCTGTGTAACAGGTATGTCCATCTCCTGCATAATTTCAAAGGAGTCGCGAAGACCATAGCAGACACCCTCAAGAATGCTTCTCGCCATCTGCGCTTTGGTGCTGCGCAGAGTGAGGCCGAAGAACACTCCTCTAGCGTTTGGGTCTTTATGCGGTGTCCGCTCACCCGTTAAGTAAGGAAGGAATATTGTCCCCTCGCATCCAGGGGTTATGGTTTCTGCTTCTGCGGTAATTAGCTCATACGCATCTTTACGCAGCAGTTGCGCGGTAGCCATCTCCTGCTGACACAGTTCATCACGATACCATCGCAAACTGCCCCCTGCCGAAAGCATGACGCCCATCACATGCCATTTCCCGGGCACAGCATGACAAAAAGTATGCATACGTTGTTTGGCATCAAGAACAGGTTCATCAGCGAATGCAAACACAACACCCGAGGTGCCCATCGATACCGAAACTACTCCTGATTCCACAATACCGTTGCCCACGGCACCGGCTGCTTGATCTCCTGCACCTCCCACAATTGGAGTTCCGGTGACTAATCCTGTCTCCCTAGCAGCAGATTCACTCAGCTTGGTGCTGGGTTCTACAGATTCATACACAGGCACCATCCAGTTTACTGGGATCTGAGCACCCTCCAGCATTTCGGAACTCCACCTACGGTTGCGAACATCAAAGAGAGCTGTACCTGAGGCATCGCTTACTTCACCTGCAAATTGCGAACTCAGTTTGTACCGGATGTAGTCTTTTGGCAGCAAGACTTTAGCTACTTGGGCGTAGTTTTCCGGTTCATTGTTACGCAGCCACACGATCTTTCCTGCGGTAAAACCTGTCAACACGGGGTTAAGTGTGTAGTTGATGACATTGTCGTAACCAATGGTATCGGTAATCCAGTCGCAATCAGCTTGGGTGCGTTGATCACACCACAACAACGCAGGTCTTATGACGTTCCCTGCACTGTCAAGGAACACAGATCCATGCATCTGTCCAGACAGTCCGATACCGCGTATATCATGAGCATCAATGCCCGACTTCTGAATGACTTGTTGAACGGAACTGACGGTCCCTTTCCACCAATCTTCGGGGTTTTGTTCAGCCCAGAGCGGTTTAGGGGTATAAAGCGGGTACTCCACGGTAGCGCTGGTTATGACGTGTCCTTCAATATCTATCAACAGCGTTTTAACGCCGCTTGTTCCAAGATCAATGCCTAGCAGATACTGCATAAATAACCTCTAAAATGCTAGTTAATGGTTAACCATATGTGGTATGACATTACCATGGTAGTTTCCGTTTTGCCGTGTGTTTTTCCTGCATGTGAGTTTGTAATTATGACAAGTTTTTTCAGAGGCGACTGAACACCACTATGGAAGATAGCTTAGATCCCGAGATACCGTTATGCAGACGCTGTGGAGCAGCAGTGATTCCTGGTCGTACCTCCTGTCATATGTGTTACGCTCCCATATTTCCCATATCTCTTCCTAGTGTTGAACAAATAGCCATCAACCTAAACATTGTTCACACAGACGATTCCTACGAGACGACTGATGTTGACGAAGTCCCAATGTCGCAGAATTCAGCTGCCCCGCAAGATAGTGAACAGATTGTTGTCGAAGCAGCCGGTTCGCCCGAAGATGAATCCTCGTCAACACCTCCATTGATACAGCCCAAATATCAGCCTGTATCTCTGCAATTACCGGACTTTCTGAATCCGCGGATCATCAGGAAGTATGCGCGCAGATACCGCATGTCACGATGGTTTGTTTTCATGCGAAGGATCGTGATTGTGTTGCTGATTGCTTCAGTCATCAGTATTCCCTACGCGATGTATCGGCGGTATCTTCAATCGATACCTAACCCTGTTCAACAAACGCATCAATCGGCAAAGCAATATGCAACAGCTATAAACCAGCGTGATTATCAATGGCTATTCGATCACACGTTATGGAGAGCTCATTTTGGACGTCTGATGACAAATGCGAGTGATATCAAACATTTATGCCATCACCCGGATCGATTCAATTCACAAAAGCTCCGATACCTGGCGGAAATATGGCAAATGAAGCACACTGTTGTTAGTGACGGAACACAAATTGGACGAAACAGTATCGCTTGTCGCTTTACCGAATCGAATGCCAAGCGACATGTGTATACATTAACCTTTACAAAAAGCACCAATGGCCAGTGGATGTGGGATATTTGTTATGATATCCGGCTCACCCCAAACGACATTCCGTTATTGAACAATATTATCGCAAAGAGTAGGCTTCAGAGTAATAGATGATTAAACGGCTGCAGCAGATTGATTGGATGTTGCTGGGGCTCACCCTCATTTTGTGCATCATTGGACTGGTGTGCATATACAGCGCTGTGCAGAACGATGCCGGTGTGAATCTGGTCAAAAAACAGCTCGTAGCTATGGCTATAGGTTTGTTTTCGCTAGCCGTCATTAGCAATATCCCCGTACAGGTCTACCGAAACTGGCGTATCGCTCTCTATTCAACTAATATCGTCTTGTTGTTAGTTGTTGACATCATGGGCAAAGCGGCTAAAGGTGCACAAAGATGGATCCCCTTAGTAGGCGGCTTCAACCTTCAGCCCAGCGAGGTTGCTAAGGTTTTGCTTACGATATCGTTGGCCGATTTCGTCGCAAGATATGAAGACAATGTGCGCAACCCCATAGTATTCGCTAAGTCGCTGATTCATATCGGATTCCCCGCATTGCTCGTATTTGCTCAACCCGACCTTGGCACATCATTGGTTATCTTTGCCATATGGGCAGGGATCATGTTAGTTTCAGGCGCCCCTAAACGGCTGCTGGCATTAGTCGCGTTAATGGGTTTATTGGGGTTCGGCATGATCTGGCAGACGGGCGTTCTCAAAGATTACCAAAAGAAAAGAATTACCGCTTTTATCAATCCAGCCAGCGACCCTCGGGATGCTGGTTACCATGTCATACAAGCTAGGATCGCAGTCGGCAGCGGACAGATCACAGGTAAGGGGCTATTTTCAGGCACTCAAAACCGTCTGCATTTTATACCAGAGCAGCACACTGACTTCGTATTTACCGTGATTGGTGAAGAGGTAGGGTTTGCAGGCAGCATTGTATTATTGGTTATCTATGCGTTGTTCCTATGGCGCGTTTTGTTAATTGTGTATCAGGCGAACACGACGTATTCTCGCGCTTTAGCCGCAGGCATATTTACATTCTTTTCCTACCATATTATCATTAATATCGGTATGGTGATCGGTATTTTTCCTGTAGTAGGAGTATGGCTGCCATTTATCAGTTTTGGCGGAAGCGCCATGATTTCGTGCTTATCAGCCGTAGGCCTGCTTCTTGCCATAAACCGAGCGGAAACGGCTTCACGCTTCTAACTCTCAGCATGAAATCCCCCATACCAGCGTGGTACAATTTAGTTGTACAGATATATATCTATTTCTATTTAACTAAGGGGATATCCACTCGCCTGTCATGTTCAATATGTTCGCACGCATGCATGAAGACATCCAGACAGTTTTTCGCAAGGACCCCGCAGCTAAGTCTTTCTTTGAAGTTTTAACGTATCCAGGCTTACATGCCGTTTGGATGCATAGAATCGCTCATCCGTTGTATAAAGCGAAGTTGTTTACATTAGCTCGATTCTTCTCACAGTTTAGTCGGTTCTGCACAGGGATAGAGATTCACCCAGGGGCCATCATCGGACGCCGGTTTTTTATCGACCATGGTATGGGTGTGGTCATTGGTGAAACCGCGGAAATCGGTGACGATGTTCTCATGTATCATCTCGTCACCCTTGGCGGCACCACACTCGAAAAAGGTAAACGACACCCAACTATCGGTGATAATGTGCTTATCGGCATGGGCGCCAAGATCGTTGGAGCTATTACCATAGGCAACAACTGCCGCATCGGTGCTAACGCCGTAGTAAACAAGAATATTCCCGACAACTGCACTGTGGTCGGAGTACCAGGGCGCATTGTAACGCGCGATGGTGTAAAGGTAGATGACAAACCTGAGGTTATGGACAACGTGGTGAACAGCCTTGACCCTGAAGGCGAGTTCGACCTCAGTATGCAGCACCAAGTTCAACAGCTTGCTGAATGGCATATTGACCTTCTTGCAGAAGTGAAACGGCTTAAAGAGATCATAGAAACACAAAAAACATCGAGTAACGGATGATAGGAGATCATGATGTCATCTTTAAAAATATATAACAGTATGACCCGCACCGAAGAGGAGTTCGTTCCCCGCGATGCTAATAAAGTGTCGATTTACGCTTGTGGCTTGACAGCTCAAGGGCCTCCCCATATCGGACATATTCGCGGTGCCATCATTTTCGATGTCATTCGAAGGTGGTTCATCGAACTTGGTTACCAAGTTGAGATGGTTCAGAACTTCACTGATATTGATGACAAGATCATCGCAAAATCCGAAACTGAAGGCCTATCAGCAGAAGATGTCGCAAAGAAATACAGCGCCATCTACCTGAACGTGCTAGATACGCTGAACATTCTGCCGATTCATTGGTGCCGTGTGACAGAAGAAATGGACAGCATCATTGAGATGGTGCAGGTACTTATCGACAAGGGACATGCTTATGCAGTCGATGGCGATGTCTATTTTAAAGTTAGTAGTTTCAAAGAGTATGGCAAATTAAGCGGACGCAATATCGAGGATGTTCAATCGGGATACCGGATTGATGTCGACGAGCGAAAGCAAAATGCTGAAGACTTCGCGCTGTGGAAATCCGCAAAACCGGGTGAACCTTCATGGGACAGCCCATGGGGAGCAGGACGTCCAGGTTGGCACATAGAGTGTTCTGCCATGAGCCTGAAGTTCCTTGGTAAGGGATTTGACATTCACGCGGGCGGAAATGACCTTATCTTCCCCCATCATGAGAATGAAATTGCGCAGGCAGAAGCATACCTTGACGGACAATTCGCGAAATATTGGGTTCATTGGGGCAGCGTGACATTGGGCAAAGAAAAGATGTCCAAGTCACTTGGCAACTTCCTAACAGCCGAAGAGATCCTGGCTGAGTTCGACCCAGATATTCTGCGAATGTTCCTCATCGGCACCGACTACCGAAGTCCTCTAGACTTCAGTCGGGAACGGTTAGCACAAACAGCCACAGCTGTGACACGCATGCGCACAGCTTACTCAAGAGCACATAACATCATTGCTGATACATCAGAACAAGCTGATGAAGCTTACTGGTCGCGATTTGCTGACGCCATGAATCATGACTTCAACAGCGCATCTGCAATCGGCATCATGTTTGAGCTTGTTAGTGAGATCAACAAGTCTGTCGATGAAAATCCAGATGATGTGAAGCGACTTGCGGCACTCTCCGCGGCACTCACAAAGATGGCTGAGACCCTAGGTTTTAGAAATCTTCTAGTCGAAGATAGTAAAGTTGATAGCGAACTGACAACCATACTTATTGAAGCTGCGATAAGGTGGAGACAGCTCGCACGTGAAGCGAAAAACTGGAAAATATCCGATGCGATTAGGGATGACCTTAAATCGCATAACATCATTCTTCAGGATGGGCCATCCGGTACCACCTGGAAGATCGAAGTCCAGTAAACAAAGGAGAAGAGCTCCATATGGGAGCCACATCGTCCTCTAAAATTAAAAAGATGGCCAAGGTATTGACAGGAATAACCATATTTGCCGTTTTGGCAGTTGCGGCTCCCTTGCTTAAGGGGTCGTCAGGTGATGTACAGCATGTACATAACATAACCATAGCTGGTATAGCTATGCAGGATAAATCAGTTGACCAAGCCAAAGCGGCACTCATACAGATCGCTTCGACATTGGAATCGCAGCCTGTTCAGGTTGATGTAACTGACACAACCGGCAAACGGCTTTGGGGTCGCAGTTATACACGTCAAGAGCTTGGTTATAAACTTGACGTTGATACCACCCTAAATAACGCCATTGAGGAAAGCAACCCGACTAGCTTGTGGCAAAAACTTGTCAATGCGTTTTCTCATAAAAAGGGAATTCGCGTAAACACAGCATATAAGTCCGATCCTTCGGCCGCACGGGCAGTTGCCAAGCGTATAGCTAAGCTCATAAACCGCCCGGCTAAGGACGCCCAGATCATCGGTGTATCCGGTGGGGTGATCAAGAGTTTGCCTGAACAAACCGGGTATCGCATTCCCGACGATGCAGGTCCAGCGTTGCTAACTGCGGCACTTCAAGGAACTGCTAATATCGTCATTCAGTGTGAAGTGGAACCCGCTAAGGTAACGCAGGCGAACCTCAGGTTCACACCGGTGGTTCTTGCATCAGCGACAACACACTACAACCCAGGCAAGGTGAACCGCACAAAGAACGTGGTGATGGCCGCTAAGAACATCAACAACAGCGTTGTGCCTCCGCACGGCGAGTTCAGCTACAACAAGGTAGTAGGCCCACGCAGCGTTGAAGAAGGTTTTGTAGAAGCGATCATTTTCGTTAAAGGAAAAGCTGTGCCAGGTGCTGGCGGAGGCGTTTGTCAGGTTTCTACAACTCTCTTCCAAGCTGTGATGAAAACAGGTCTTGTCATTAAAGAAAGACATCCACATAGCATGCCTGTCACTTATGCCAAGCCTGGTCTTGATGCCACAGTATCGTATGGCGCAATCGACTTCCGATTTGAAAACCCGTTTGATAAACCAGTTATCATTCAGAGTGCAGCCAAGGGCAGTCGTATGACAGTGACCATTCTGGGTGATGCCTCGTATAAGGGTGAGTGGAAGGCTGTTCAAGAGGGTTATAAGCCAATCCACCTGCCGGATAAGGTCGTTTTGTCCAACAAACTGCCTGCAGGCAAACGCGTCGTTCAAAGTAAAGCTGTGTCTGGATATCAAGTGACTACCTATCGTGTCAAGATGGAAAATGGTCAGGAAGTTGGTCGTGAACTCATCGACAGAGATAGAATTCGTGCCCAGGCTCGTGTTGTGGTAAAAGGCACTGGAGCTGCACCTCAAGCCAAGCCGAGTGCTGATCCATCAACAACGATAGTAAACCAATAGAGCAGCTATTCATTTGCTAAAAATAGGTCGCGTCGAGATATCGCCACCGGTAATACTAGCCCCCATGGCTGGTGTTACCGATGCACCATATAGAGCAATCTGCCGGGAATTCGGTGCAGGGTTAGTCTGTTCTGAGCTTATCAGCGCAACGGCACTTCAGTATAATAGCCAGAAGACACACACCATGATGCAGACATCCGATACTGAACGGCCAGTCAGTATACAGATATTCGGCACGAATTGTGAACACATGTCGTCTGCTGCCAAGCAAGCGGAAGATTATGGTGCTGATATCATTGATATCAACATGGGATGCTGGGTGCCTAAGGTTGTAAAGACGGGTTCTGGCGCGGCGCTGCTAAAAGATATCGATCATGCTGTAGACATCGCCAATGCAGTCGTTCAGGCGGTATCTGTGCCTGTTACAGTTAAAATCCGCTGCGGTTGGGATAACAACGGCATTAACTATCTTGATTTAGCTCCAAGGCTTGAACAAGTCGGGGTGGCTGCCATCACATTGCACGCACGTACCGCGATGCAGGGTTTTACAGGCGAAGCTAACTGGGATGCCATATCTCAGATAAAACAGGTCGTCTCTATACCTATCATCGGCAATGGTGATATCCGCAATGCTCACGATGCCATCAGCATGTTTAAAATAACAAACTGTGATGCCGTGATGGTGGGCAGAGCTGCCATGTCTGCTCCATGGATTTTCCAACAGATCGCTCACCTGCTTAACACTGGCGAAGAGCTTCCAGCTCCCTCCCTCTCACAACGGTTAGAGATCGCAATAAGGCACGCTGAGGAACTATGCCGGCAGCGTGAAGAATCAGCAGCCATACGTCATATCCGCGGACAAATGGCAAACTATGTGAAGGGCTGCCAAGGTGCAAACTCTTTTCGCAATCGAATATGTCTATGCAGCACATTAGTGGAACTGAAGCGTATATTTGCTGATGTACTGCAATTTAACCAGATAGATAACTAGGACAAATACAACCCCATGAAACACATCGTTTCTGTAAGTTTAGGAAGCTCTCAGCGTAATAAATCCACAACAGTATCAATACTGGGTGAAGATGTTGTCATCGAACGACGCGGTACTGATGGTGATAAACAGCTCTTTCAAAAAACACTTGAGGAGCTTGATGGTCATGTTGACGCGATGGGGCTTGGCGGATGCGATAGATATGTGTGGACACCAGGCAAGCGGTATGAGTTTCGTGATATCGCCAACATGGTACGTAATGTTACAAAAACACCGATTCTAGACGGCAGCGGTCTTAAGAATACTCTAGAACGATCGGCTATAGAAAAACTTGATGATCAAGGTCTGATCGACTGGAGATCATCCAACGTTCTCCTAGTGGCCGGAGTCGATAGATTCGGCATGGCAGAGGCGATGGCTCAACGCGCTAAGGCGATTGTATTCGGTGATGCTATGTTTGGCATCAATTTACCATTACCAGTGCATTCCCTTAAAACGCTGAAGATAATTGCAGATATAGTGTTGCCACTAGTTGTAAAACTTCCTTTTGAATGGGTATACCCCATCGGCAATAAGCAAGAGACCAGTTCTCCGAAGTTCGAAGACTGGTTTAGGTGGGCAGATGTCATCGCTGGAGACTGGCTTTACATCAAACGATACAGCCCGTTGAACCTTGCTGGTAAAACTATCCTGACAAATACTGTGCGTCAAGCGGATGTGGAAATGCTGAAAGAACGTGGTGCAGCACGGTTGTTCACTACCACGCCCGTATTTGGTGGCGAGACTTTTGCCACTAACGTGCTAGAGGCGCTTATCGTGGCGCTTTCAGGAAAAGGCCAACAGCCTTTGACTGCTGCAGAATATGCAGAATGGCTGACACGGCTCAACTGGAAAATTGGACATATAGACCTGTAGTATAAGTTACATAGTTACCCACAGCGTGAGAACCATTGGAGGATTTCGTATGATTACGAAGCAAGTGCGACCTTATGTCGGCTCAATGAGCCAGCTTGCCGCAGCAACACCTTTTAGATTTCAACATGGATCAGAAGGCGAACAGTTTGCTGTTCGCTTGTTCACCGCGGACGGATGGGACATCAACGTAATGTGCGATAGAGGCATGGATATCGGGGCTGCATCCTATAAGGGGATGCCCGTGGCCTGGTGCAGTCCTGCAGGTTTTGCCCATCCACACAGCTATGATGCCAACGAGTTCGAATGGCTGCGCACATTTGGCGGTGGGATGCTGGCAACTTGCGGCCTCACCCAAGTGGGTTCTCCATGCGAGGATGAAGGTGAAGTCTTAGGTCTTCATGGTAGAGCTGTCAGTCTATCGGCATCAAACTTGAGCTGGGGAGCTGAATGGCAAGATGATGCATATGTGTGCTGGGTAGAAGGCACCATTCGCCAAGCCAAAGTATTCGGCGAAAACATCTCACTACAACGGCGTATATCCATCACCCTAGGCTCACCCAAAGTTGAGATACATGACACAGTGTGTAATGAAGGCTTTTCAGAAACACCATTAATGCTGCTGCATCATATGAACTTTGGATATCCATTGGTTGATGCAGACACCGTTATTGAATGCAATACATCAGCCATTGAGCCACGCAATGACCATGCCGCGCTTGGTATCCCTAATTTCAACAAGCTTCACGGTCCTACTGCAGGATATGAAGAAGAGGTGTTCTACCCTAAAGCTATTGCGGAAGACGGCTGGTGCAAAGCCTCCCTCGTTAACAAGAGCCGAAAACTATCTGTATCCGTCCAATGGAAAGCAGACGAAAGCCCTATGTTCACCTTGTGGAAAATGCTCGGTCAAGGTGAATATGTCATCGGACTAGAGCCCAGCAACTGCCATGTGACAGGTCGTGCCGATGAACGAAAGCACGGTAGTCTTCAGTATCTGCAGCCCGGTGATGTCGTTGAAAAACATATTAACGTCATAGCAACTGAGTTATCATAATGACTGAACGCCGATCCTCGCATTTCTGGTGGCCGGTGTGCGCCATACTGTTGTTGACTGCCCTCCCCTACATTTGGGGGTGGTTCATTGCTGTGGATCGGCATTACGTTTGGATCAACCGTAACCTAGACGATAACATGGTATATCTGGCTTGGATGCGTCAAGCAGCAGATGGTTCATTCTTTCTCACGAACTGTTGGACCGCTGAAACGCATCCGAGTTTATATACCAACGTATTATTTTGGCTCATGGGCATCATCGCGAAAATCACCCATATACCCCTGGTTGGAGTTTTCCACATCACAAGGGTTCTAGGAGCTGTCGGCCTATTAGGTATGGTGTGGTATGCCACCAAACAATGGCTAGGCGTTAAGTATCAACGACTTGTGCTTTGGGTCGTTGGCACATCAGCAGGTTTTGGTTGGCTGTTTATCGACAACCAACCTAAGGATATGGTGGCACCAATTGATGCATGGCAGCCAGAAGCCATCACATTTCTTAGCGTTTACTTAAACCCGCTGTTTGTCATTAGCCTCATATTGATCATTTGCACTAATCTGTTTCTGTGGCTCAGTATAGAGCGTCGTCAGCTTAAATGGGCATGTAGTGCTGGGCTGTGTGGTCTTCTGTTGGGCAATATCCACTCCTATGATGTTATACCCATCGCGGTCACATGGGTCATCTATGGATTCACAATTGCGGTGAAGAATCGAGATGCAATTAAACGCATTTTGATACATGGCATCATCTGTGCTGTTATTGCATCGCCAAGTGTCATCTGGCAATATCTTGTATATAAAAATGATCCCGTATTTCACGCACGTGTAGGAACATCTACCCCTGCCCCTGCAGTCTACTGGGTGATTCTAGGATTTGGTCTTCTGCTGCCGCTGGCTATCATCGGTCTTTACAAACAAAACAAACAAGAAGGCCTATCTCGTTCTCACAGCTTCTTGCTGAGCTGGACTATTGCAGGATTATTCACACAGTATATCCCACATGTCATACGAGCCATCGGCATATCCGCACCGCTCAACTTCGAGCGCAAGATGGTGATGGGTGTGCATATTCCTATCTGCTTGTTGGCATCCATAGGAATCGTGATGATTCTTCAGAAGCAACAGTCACTGTCTCGCAACCTTGCATTGCCTGTATTGCTATTGTTCATGAGCCTAAGTAACCTGGTCTGGATATATCGTGATGGGGATCTTCTCTATTTCAATGTATCGAACACAGGATTACATCAACCGTATATAGAACCTAACCGATGGGCATCATTCAACAAACTTCAGCAGTTCATCAAACACGACGATGTCGTTCTGTGCCCTGTATCTATGGGCGTGTTCATTCCCGTTCAGTTTGGAGCCCGCACATACGCAGGACACTGGTCGGAGACACCGGACTTCCCCGGAAAGATGAAGGACTTGTTGAGGTTCTACAACCCAGCAACATCAGAGCTTGAACGTAAACAGTTTTTGATGAACAATAGTAATATCAAATGGGTCATCAGTTTCCATGGTCAACCACTTTGGGAGCAGATATCCCTACAGCGTCCTTTCGACAACTTACCAGTGAATAACCAGATAGGCTTACGGACGATATATACCGACAGCGAGCTAACGCTGTTCGAGGTAAGTCACGATGAGGAAAAGCCATAAAGTCATAGTTGCAGCCATATGCTGTTTGGTCGCGGCCATCGGTATATGGCGGATAAACGCAGCCAATGCTCCCCTTGCAGCAAACAGTGAGGGGTTCCGCCCCCTTCCGTCAACATCTAAATCTGAAGGCAACTTAGATCACAATACTGCTCAGCCTGAATCACCTCAAACACTGTCGAACGGCAATAAGATCCGCGTTTACATCTGTGGACAAGTGAAAAAGCCGTCAGTCATGACGATAGCTTCTGACAGCACGGCTTACGATGCCGTCCAGCTTGCTGGTGGTATGACAGCGCAAGCAGATGCCAACCGCATCAATTTAGCCGCCAAATTATCCGATGGTCAACAGCTATATGTGCCCGCAAAAGGCGAAAAACAGAGCCGAGTCACCCCCGACAGCAATTCGAATGCACCGTCTGAGAACACATCGCCATCAGCTGAGTCGACGACATCAGGAAGCAGTATAGTAAATGTGAACACAGCCGGTTTATCGGAGCTTGATAGTTTACCAGGTGTTGGCCCTGTGATCGCTCAGAGAATCATAGATTACCGCTCCAAGAACGGTCAATTTAACTCAGCTGAGGAGTTACTGGATGTGAAGGGCATAGGACCTCAAAAGCTAGCAGATATGAAGCCCTATTTGCAGTTTTAACGCAATCAGATGCTATCTACAGCTTCAATACCGCTACTGTAGCTCCCGCTCCACCTTCATCTGCATCGGCAAGGCGATATGACTTTACCAACGGATGAGACTTCAAGAACTGATGAACAGCACTGCGAAGGGCGCCTGTACCTTTGCCATGAATGATCCGCACAGGTGACATCCCCGCCATGAAGCTGTCATTCAAATATGTATCAAGCTCCATCATGGCTTCATCAATATGCAGCTGACGGATATGTATCTCTGATTTTGCTTTCAGCGACTTAGCTAAGCCCATATCTATGCCAGACTTCACAGCGACTACTTTTTTAGAGCCGACAACTTTACTGACTTCGTTGTATCTTAACGTCATCTCCATCACGCCGACCACAACGATCAAACTGTCCTCTTTGAGGCGAAGAACTTGCCCTTGTGCGCCAAGTTGGTTAAGCCTCACAGTGTCACCCACATGGAGTTCCTCCCTGTGATTCGTAGTGTCTGTTGTTCGCTGCTTTTTACGTGCAATTTGAGCGATCTCACGGATGCTCTTGCGTGCTTCCTGCGATTCTCGATTCTCTCGTTGCTGCGCCTGCAGTTTCGCATAGTATTCATCGGCTTTCGCCACAAGCGTGTCGAAATCGGCCACGGCTTTACTCACGGCTTCATCTATTGCTTGTTGTTTTTCACGCTCCAGCTTGCTGATGGCGTTCTGCAGTTTGGCGTTGAGTTCCTTCTGCTTAACTAGCTGCTGCTCAATTTCCTGTGACTGCATGTTCGTCTGCTGTTGTTTTTGTTGAACAGCCTGCATTAACGAGCTCATATCATCGGCATTTTGCGCAACATGTTTTCTGGCCGCGGACAACACAGATTCCGGCAGCCCCAGCTTGGCGGCGATTGTGATTGCATGGCTTGATCCTGCACCAGGCAGCAGCTTATATGTGGGCTTAAGTGTAGCCTCATCAAAGGCCACACTTATGCAATACACATGCGGGTTCGCCATACCGAATATCTTAAGCTCTCCGTAGTGTGTTGTGGTCGCAGCTAGGCACTGTTTAGAAATTAGCTCTTCCATGACTGCCGTCGCCAGCGCAGATCCCTCTTGAGGGTCTGTGCCTGCCCCTAACTCGTCAAACAGCACCAGGCAGTTCTCTTTGATTGAGCGCAGAATGCGCGCAATGTTCTTTATATGCGCAGAGAATGTAGACAAGCTCTGTTCGATACTCTGTTCGTCACCGATATCGGTGAGCACATCGTCAAACACGGGAATCACGGCAGTTTCAGCGGGCACATGCATTCCAGACATCGCCATCAGCGATAACAGCCCCATGGTCTTCAGCGTAACGGTTTTACCACCGGTATTCGGACCGGTGATGAGCAGCACGCGTCGTTGCGTAAGGTCTAGGCTTATCGGAACAACTGGGGGTTTTAACAGCGGATGTCTGGCGTTCTTCAGCAGAAAATGCCCTGGTGCACTTAATGATGGTTTAACAGCATCCATATCTGCGGATAGCCTGCCCATGGCAGCATGGATATCCATCTCGGTCAGGAACTCTAGGTTACCTTCTATCGGCAAGTAGTTCTTAGAAGCCAATTCGCTGAGTTCGGATAGAATTCTTTGCACTTCCATCATCTCGGCTGCCTGCAGCTCACGGTGTTGGTTGCCCATCTCAACAACATCCTGCGGTTCGATAAACACCGTGGCGCCGCTGCCTGAAACATCATGCACTATACCAGGAACTTGTGATCTATTCTCGCTCTTTACAGCCAAGCAATATCTGTTGCCACGGGTCGTTATGATGTTGTCTTGCAGTGCCGATTGGTAGCGACTGCTGGTGATGTAGGATTGCATACGACTGTTCATTCGATTGATAACTGTCTTCATGCTGCTGCGAATACGCGCTAGCTCTGGTGACGCCGAATCAGTGACCATACCATCGTCATTGATACAATGCCTGATGCGCTCCATAACACCCGGACACTGCTCCAGTAGTTCCGCCATCTCCCATAATGATGGAAGCTGTTCTCTGCGTTGTTGGACAAAGCCCTTTACTCGCCGCGAGCACTCTATCACATCGCTAATTGCCAACAATTCCTCAGCATGTAGTATGGCATGGAGTTTTGTGCGAGCGATGGCATCACCCAAGGGGCGTATACCGCGCAGTGGGATTTCTTCTGCCTGATCATAAATCCATCGGTTCTCCGATGTTAGTCGCTGCCATCTTTCAATGCGCGAACGGGTATTGCATGGAGCGATGTTTGCTGCTCGCTTCAACCCCTCTGGTGTCAGCGTGCGTTCGGCTACCATCTGACGAATGGTGTCGTATTCTAGTATTTTTAGTGCGTGGGCATCCATTGGTTGGGTATCTCGTTTCTATCTCATTTACTTCATGGTACGTAATAAACGAGTATATGGTCAAGAAATGTGCAGTAAATAGCTAAAACGAAGTAATTCCAGGGTGTTATGTTGTGGTGTGAAGCTAATGTCCGGGAATCAAGATACGCTCGCAGTTGTCACACTGCTCCACATGTCCGTCTTCTACAGAGTGTACCTTCGCAAGGGCGATAGGCATCCGACACATACCGCATTTACCGGCAGCTATTGGGCTCATACCCACGCCTCGTTGCCTCTTGCGAATACCATCATACTGGGTTAGAAGGTTCTTGTCGACCTGCAGTATGGCTCGGTTTCGTGATTCGTTCAACCGAGCGATCTCGGTATCAATCTGAGCCTTCCCACTCTCTGCGATTTTTGCAGCTTCTCGATACGCCTTTACCTTCTGATCTTTCACAGCTGCTAAAGGGCTCACCTCGGTTTTGAGTGTTTCAATTTTGTCCATTAACTCAAGCATCAAGTCTTCTCGTGCTACTCTTTGTTTAGCAGCAGCCTCCATCTCTTTTTGCTTGTTATCAAGCTCTTTCGAGCCTTTAATGGTTCCGCTGTAGAGTTCTCGATGCAGGCTTTTTTCCTTGCTAATAAGCCCCTGCACCTCTAGTTCGAGGTCTCGGTAATCCGATTGTGCTTTTTGAAGCACTGTATCGACAGCCTTAAACTGGTTGACCGCATCCATGGCTTGCTTCTTAAGTGCGTCTGCCTCTGCAAGCTTCTGAAGGTTCAATCTGCATCGCAATAGTTGAACGTCTATCTTGTGAACTTCATACAGGAACAACAGCCGTTCATTCATCTTGCGTTACCCTTTCCCATCTAGCGGAACTGTCTCTTCTTTAGGGAAGACAACCCGAGCATGTGCATATCCATCCACATTACCCATCCAAAAGCTGCCCTTCAAGCCGCTTCTAGCAAGGTCGTCGACGATTTTCAAACCAAGCCTTGGTGTTTTTCGGAAATCGAACTCTTCAGGAAGTGTTGCTCCGTCATTGATGACGGTTACGCGGTAATCTCTTCCTAGATCATCTATTATAACACGTATTTCACCGGTGTCGGTATCTTTAAAGCCGTGTTCTACACTGTTTTGAATAAGCTCATTGAGTATTAACGCAAAAGAGGTCGCTTTTTGTAATGGCAGCATAAAGTCTAGCCCTGTTATTGACATCTCCACGTGTTTATTTGGTGGAATGAGACCGCCTTGCGTAGCAGAAAGTATGGATTCCGCCAACCGCTGCACAGGCACAAGGTCAAGATCTTCGCGCGATAATAAATCATGTACCGCCGCTATCGATGATATCCGGCCTAGGCTTTCGCGCAAGGCATCCTGTGCTTGGGCAACATCGGTATATCTGAGCTGCATACGCAGCAGTGAAGCCACCTGCTGCAGGTTGTTCTTCACACGGTGATGCATTTCTGACAAGATAGCCGATCGTAAGCTTAGTCTAGCTTGCTGCACAGCAAGAGCTATCTGGTTAGCAAATGCAGTGACAATCTTAATCTCTTCATCGCTAAAATTGTGGAAATCAGAGGTATAACAGTTGAGAACACCTAATGGGCGGTCAGCCGATTTTATCGGCACACTCATGAGGCTGCAGAAGCCTTCCTTCGCTGCGATATCACCAAAGACATAGTTCTTCTCTTTGCTGACATCATTAACGATGACCACTCTGTCCTCTAATAGGGCTTGTCCAGTAACACTGTTATGCACAGGAAGATTGGGTTTTGACACATAATCTTGGCTTGTGATGGAGCTGCTTTTCAACACCAACTCATCATGCTTCTCGTCATACAACATCACAGTGCATACTTTGTAATTCATGGCTTGGGCAGCCATATTGACGACAAACTGCAGTTGATCTTCTAAATAGAGGTTACTTGTCACCTGTTTGGTGATCTCGGTAAATGTGTTAACTTGGGCTGCTTGATGCTGCAAAACTCGGTAGTTACGGGTTTTCTGGATTGTTCCTGCCACTTGAACAGCTAAACTGCTCAGCAGCCGGATCTGGTTAGGACCATACTCACGCGGTCGTTTTGTTTTTACGGAGACTACGCCCAAGACTTCGTTATCGAACACCAAAGGAACGGCAAGCATAGATTCATACTCGCCTTCATTGAGTTCAGGGAAGAACTTAAATCTCTTATCTTGGTACGCGGAATGGGGAACGGCTACGGGCACTCTTTCGCGGGCAACCCAACCGATAATACCCTCTCCGACTTTAAGCCTGACCTTGCCCACCATGTGGCGGCTTTCTTCTTCCGAAGCACGCAGCACAAGCTCGGTCTGCGATTCATCGAATAATAAGATATGGCACGTCTCTGTACCAATTAAATGCTGAGTAACCTCAACCAGTGCATTTAGGCTATCTTCAACTTGAATGGCTGACCCTAAGGCCGTACCAATATCACGTAAAGCATCGACTTCAAGTTGTTTCTCTATCAGTTGTTGTTTGAGCTGATGAACCTCAGAATCCCTACCGCTCAGCAAATGCTGTTGGTGATCCATCTCATGCTGTAGAAACACAAGGTCATTAGAACTAAACTGAAGTCTGTGACTGTAGTTTCGTAGATACCGAACAGACCTATTTGATTTCAGATATCGATCTCTACGTGTCGCCATTATACGCTATGTGCTATGATAATTGCCTCAGCAATTTCCTTCATCGTCTTGCGAGTATTCATGCTCTGAACCTGGATTCGTCGGAAGGCTTCTTGTTCCTTCAAACCGTATTGGTCCATAAGGATACCCTTAGCTCGTTCAATCAGTTTACGGGTTTCTAGTCTTTCTTCGAGACTGGACACTTCGCCTTCTAGTGCCAACATTTCCGAGTATCGGCTAATAGCTATTTCAATAGCAGGCATCAAGTCTGCCTCTTTGAAAGGCTTCACGATGTAACCAAAAACACCAGACTGTTTAGCACGGTCAACCAGATCACCGTCACCGTATGCTGTTATAAGCACGCAAGGAGCAATTCGCTCACTGAGAATGGTTTGCGCTGCATCTATTCCATCGATCACTGGCATTTTAACGTCAAGCAAAACCACATCCGGTTTATGCTCGCGCGAGGCATCTATAGCTTCACTGCCATCGCTGCATTCAGCGACTACCGTGTAGCTAAGACTCTCCAACATGCTTTTCAGGTCCATCCGGATGATAGGTTCATCATCAGCGATAACAATCTTCAAGCTTTTTGTCGTCATCTGCGTCGTTTCCTTATCAAGTTCATTACCGTAGTGTTGTAATTGTACCACAGGGGTAAACACTTCCATTACGGATGTATACGAACGAAGAAGGGGCGCCAGGTTATCCCCAGCGCCCCTGCCTACTTATATCATAACCGAAAAAACTATTTGGTGCCCACTAGTTCCTTCAGTTTATCAACTGCACTCGCTGCGTCTTCGGAGTAGCCGTCAGCACCGATCTGATCAGCATACTCTTGTGTAACAGGAGCGCCGCCGATCATAACCTTGACTTCGCTGCGAACCCCTTCGGCAACTAGCGTGTCGATGGTGGTTTTCATAGAAGGCATGGTTGTCGTCAACAGAGCTGACATGCAGATAACATTAGCTCCGTTTTCCTTAACAGCGTTGACGAACTTCTCTGGGCTAACATCAACACCCAAGTCAACGATCTCAAAGCCTGCGCCTTCAAGCATCATCATAACTAGGTTCTTACCGATGTCATGCAGGTCACCAGCAACCGTGCCAATAGCTACAGTTGCGGATGACTTGCGCTCAGCGGCGCTTAGCAGAGGTTTGACGATGTTCATGCACTGCTGCATGGCGCGGGCAGCGACGAGAACTTCCGGCACATAGTATTCGTTCGCTTTAAATCGGCGACCGACTTCCTGCATACCAACGATGAGACCATTGGTGATAATTGTTGCCGGTGCTGTACCGGCTTCTAGAGCGGCACGAGTGATTTCTTCAGCTTTCTTACGATTACCGTTGATAATCGCCTCTTGCAGGTTATTAAGGTCCATGATTTCCTCCCTGAATGTCTTTGTTATTAAGTAGATCCTGGCCCAGAACGATGTTCTCCCTACACCGTATGAACCGTGATGATTTCCTCATCATTCGTTCCCCGAACACATTGCCCCGGATTCACTATCAAGAACTCTTGATCCCACTGTCCACTTATAAGTTTATCGAGCAGGTCAGTATTTCCTTGTAGTTCGCTGTATTCCCAACTATTCTGGTGACATATTTGGGAAACTTGATCGGCCATCTTTTCATGGTCATACATTGGCATTTGAACAAGCACACCACGTTTGTAGTTGGACTTCCAACTGCCTAAGACTTCCATTAAATACTGCGCGTTATCTTCGCCGTATTTTTCCACCATATCTTCGTAGCTGTCAAGGCCTTCACCTAGCATACTAGGAACAGTCTGCTGCTGAAGGTAGCCATCGGTATTGGCTTCTATAAATCCACGGGTAAAGTAGTAGCTGCCTGGGTTATTGCTAAACTCTTGCAAATACCGCTGCCTGGAACCCATGAATAGTGTCATACAGTCGTGAGCACGTGGGATCACTAACGGTGTATGGCGGGCTGTTAGGCCTTCAATCAACCTATTGCAGTATGCATACCCAATCAGAATATAATCATATCCTTCTGGGCATGAATCCAACTCCTGTTGAAGCCGACCAGCGTTCTTTTTGGGAAAATTATGATAGTCATCACGCTGAACACAACGAACATCTAGCTGATATCCCTTCTGTTCAATCAGCGCTTTTACTTCATCTTCAATTATGTCGCAGCAAAATAGTAATAATTTCATACGAAAATAGTCTGTCCCACAGTAGATAACCACTTTTTGTGGTCAATCTAACTCATTGTGCCGTGAGACAGACTGATTTTCAAGGAAGATCATGGTAATATGGTATCGCTCTAGAGTAGTCCAAGGCTCTTTAATCCGCTATACGCTTCTTCAACGGATTCCTCGAACGCGACGAGTAGTTGATCTATCTGCTCAGCGTTTACAATTAGCGGTGGCTCCATGCGAACAACACTTGGGTTGTTGAGCGTATATGCAGCAATAACACCTCTATGGTTTAGGCCAGACATTACCAACTTGGCGACATCTTCCATTTCGAACTGTATGCCCACCATAAGGCCTATTCCGCGAACTTCACGCAGCACATCGGGGTATTTATCCTTGACTGCGTTAAGTCCTGCCTTAAGCTGCTCTCCACGGTTTTTGGAGTTCTCCACTAACCCTTCTTCTAGAATAGCCTGAATAGTAGCCATACCTGCCACACAAGCAATTGGATTACCGCCGAACGTGCTGGTGTGTATCAATGGGTTATCGCCGAATACACCCTTCCACACACGTTCAGAACTGACAGTCGCACCAGATGGCACAACGCCGCCGCCTAAAGCTTTGGCAATGGTCATAATGTCTGGCACCACTCCGGAGTGCTCTACAGCAAACATGGTGCCGGTTCGTCCAAATCCTGTTTGCACCTCGTCTACTATCAACAGCGAGCCGTTCTTTTCGCACATCTCCTTCAGAGCTGGCAGGTATTCGAGTGACGACAAATTGATACCGCCCTCACCCTGAACGACCTCAACAATCACGCCTGCTGTCTCTTCGTCTAGAAGCTTTGCGACCGCATCCAGATCGTTGAATGGTGCATGGGCGAAACCAGGAACCAGCGGTTCAAACGCGGTCTTATACTGTTCACGTCCTGTTGCGCTCAATGCCCCCATGCTTTTGCCATGGAATCCACCGACGGTTGCTATGAACTTATGACGCCCGGTATACTTTCGTCCGATCTTGATAGCGGCTTCAACCGCTTCAGTTCCACTGTTGCACAAGAAACTGTATTGTAAGTCACCTGGCATAACACTGGCAATCATCTTACAGAACTCGCCAACCAGTGAGCTAAACAATACTTTGCTGGAAAGCGGCATGAGGTCAAGTTGATCCTTCACAGCCTTGATGACTTTTGGATGGCAATGGCCAAGAGCAAATACACCATATCCACCTAAGAAGTCCATGAACTTGTTGCCGGAATCATCGTAGACATACATACCTTCGGCACGCACTTCCACACCATATCCCGCGAACTTCATGAGCTGGGCGAGTCCCGGATTTACAAACTGTGTGTAGTTATCAAACGTGCTTTGTAAGAGATCATCCATTGCTTTTATTCCTTATTTTCTACAATCCGTCGTCCATCATATGACGGTGATATTGTTTTGCTGTTGATTATCGCTTGTGCCAAGCTCTCTCTAGCATCCTTAGCAACAACCTTACTAGATACACCTAGTTCTTTGCATATGATGCCGCCAAAATAGCTGTTGGTACTCACATGATATACTCGATTTACGTCTAACGGTACTCCATTAACGGATATATCCTGGAGTTTTCCTTCACTGATGCGGTATCGTAAACCGGAAGGAGCTGGCTGCTGCGACATGATGATTTTCGCGAGTTGCTCGCCAGTCATATCGATCATCACTAGTTGGTTGTCCCAAGGCAGTAGTCTTGCCAAATCATATCGTGATATCGCGCCGCGGCATAGGTAAGCCCTAACACCGCCCATATTCTCGATATGAACATCGCTCTTAAGCAGCTGCCGTGTGAGGTCCGCCACCATATAATACGGCTCCTCGTCATTACCCCTTGGATAGAATTCACCAGTAGCAACACCAAGTTGTGATACATAGTGACTGCGCAGCTTACCCCATGATGCATTCACAATCTTGTCTACTGCAGCATCTGGAGCTATCTCGGAGGTAACGGGTATCAGTTTGCCCGATACACTCATCATCGCCCAGCCATCGGCGTTCTTGCGGAGCTTCAGCTCCTCACATCCTAGTTCCTGCCCCCACTGTCCTGTCTGCACAATGAAGGTCCTGTTGCACTTGCCGATCTCACTAATATCACCCTTAACCACTGCAGTGGGCACTGATAGGCGTGTATGCGAGTGTCCGCCCACGATTAGGTCAATGCCATCCACATTTTGAGCGATCTTCTGGTCAACATCGTATCCGCAGTGGCTGAGGCAGATGACAATGTCAGCCTGTTTACGCAGCTCAGGAACCAACGCCTTCGCCGTATCGATAGGATCATTAAAGTCGGCATCGTCAGAAAGAGGGTATGTTCTGGCGTCTGTTGTCATGAGCCCAAATACAGCAACCTTAACGTCACCGGTTTGCTTAATCACATAAGGGGTGAGAGCGGGTTGCTTGGTGCTGCGCATAATGATGTTCGCGTCTACCAAAGAAAACTTGGTGGCATCTACTAGTGACTTCCATTCGTTCAGCGACTTCATTTCATGGTTGCCCATACACTCAATGCTGTAACCGGCTGCGGCCATTGCCGCTAAATCAGCTTTACCGCCAAATTCGATACTGAATGCCGTGCCGTCTGTGTAGTCACCGGCATCAAGCAGCCAAGTGTCACCAAAGCGCTTACTAAGCTGCTTAGCCAAAGTTGCGCGCCGTGCAATGCCGCCAAGGTCTATTACACCATCTTTTGCATAGGCAGCTAATTCTGGCATAGACTCTGCAGGAGTTTTGAATGGCAGCAGATTCCCATGTGTATCATTGGTGTGAAGAATGGTTAGTTGGCAGTATCTCGGTGAATCGGCATATGTTAATGCCGACACCAATAACATGGCGCAACAGCATACTAAAGCCTTATTACGTGACATAGTTTACCCTCCATTGCTATACCGGGAGCTGGATATACTCCTTGGTTGACAGAATAAGCCGCTCGCAGCCGTTAGAAGTGACAACCACATCGTCTTCTATACGCACGCCGCCAAGCCCGTCAATATAGATTCCTGGCTCCACTGTCATCACCATACCGGGCTGCAGCACAAGATCACTGCCAGCTGATAACCCGTGGCCATCGTGAACCTCAAGACCTAGACTGTGCCCAAGCCCATGCTGGAATTTGTCAGCATATCCTTCTGCTGCGATGATGTTTCTAGCGACAGCATCGACCTCTTTGCCAGTCATACCCGGCTTCACAGCCTCTGTGGCGGCTATCTGAGCGTTCAGCACGATATCGTATATTTTTCTGAGCTCTTCATTAACTGGCCCTAATGCCACAGTGCGCGTGATATCGCTGCAGTAACCATCTACCTCAGCTCCAAAATCCATCGTGATGAAATCACCAGCTTGAAGAATGCGTGATGTGGGTTCCGCATGTGGCATGGCGCTTCGCTCACCAGAGGCAATGATCGTATCAAAACTAGGTCTTTTGGAACCCAACAGCTTCATCTGATACTCTAGCTCAGTGCATAGGTCATTTTCAGACATACCAACTTGGATCTTCGATAGTATCGCTTCATAACTGCGATCGGCAATCTCACATGCACGTTTGATGATGCTTAACTCGTCTTTGTCCTTAACAAGCCGCATCGGCTCAACTATCTCATCGCATGGTATAAGTGTTACATCCTCGCCAAAGCGAACTTCCCACCGTGAGTGCGTCATGACTGTGACATGCTGTGATTCAAAACCTAGGCGCTTTAATCCACTAATGCTATCCGCTAACGGATCTTCACCATACCGAGTTGGAACCACAACATCATAATCGGGAGCTTCTTGATTGGCTTGGATGGTGTAACGACCGTCCGTAAACAGCATCGCATTACTGCCAGTAATCAATAATATTGCTGAGCTTCCGCTGAAGCCCGACAGATATCGAATATTGCGAAGGTTCGTGATGAGTACGCCATCAAGCTGCTGCGTCTCCATCTCTTTTCTCAGATTACATATCCTACTTAGGTAGTTCATTTCAGTCGGCTGTCTTCAGCAACATACCTAATGGCGTCTAGTGCCATGATGTAGCTCATCACACCAAAGCCGCTGATCACTCCATGGCTGACAGCGCCAGTTACGGATGTATGTCGGAACTCATCTCTGCTAAATATGTTGCTCAGATGAACTTCAACAACCGGAAGTCTTACCGACTTAATGGCGTCATGGATGGCTATACTGTAGTGTGAATACGCAGCAGGATTCATAACGACACCCTTAGCCCATCCGCGAGCTTCATGCAGTGCCTCGATAATATCGCCTTCATGGTTACTCTGTGTGATTTTTAACTCAAGGCCGATTTCGGCAGCATGAGCTTCCATCCGCTTATTGATATCATCTAGTGTTAGGTGACCGTATATCTCAGTTTCTCGTATTCCAAGAAGATCAAGGTTTGGTCCGTGAATCACGGCGATTTTTATATTAGGCTTCATCATCTAGGGTCGCAGCCTCCTCTGGAAGTAAATTAATAATACCATCTTCAATTTCATATACGCGTTTACAGGTTGGGCAGTATAGCGCATCATCATCAAGCTGCTTCAAAGCCGGGTGGTCTACACATGCTGGACACGCCAGTAAGTTTAGAATCTCCTGGTCAAACACAGTCATAAGTATATCTCCCCCGCAAGTGTAGTATCGGTTTATCATTGTTATGATAATACCGCCAGTTTGATCGATCTGTTGTATGTAGGTTTGCTAAAAACGCACGGGGGGTAAATATACCCCCCGTGCACACTCGTCTTCAATTATCATCCGGTAACGAGGGCGACTATTCACCCTCCATGGAACCAACATTGAGTTCGAGGTTAGCACGGTCTTCAACGCGGTCGATCAAACCGTCTCTAATCCACACGATACGGTCAGATACATCAAGCATCTTCAGGTCGTGGGTAGCGGAGATGATCGTTACGTTGTTGTCTTCGTTCAATTCTCGAAGAAGCTCGATAATCTCTTTACCAGTTTTACTGTCGAGGTTACCAGTCGGTTCGTCGGCCAATATGATTGAAGGGCTGTTTGCCAGTGCACGAGCACAAGCAACACGCTGCTGTTGTCCACCAGACATCTCATTTGGTTTATGATGCAGTCGCTGACCTAGTCCAACTTTTTTAAGCAGACCAATGCCTTTATCGACAGCTTCATCAGTGCTCAAACCCGCGAAAATCATCGGCAGAGTTACATTCTCCAAAGCCGTCATATTCTTCAGCAGGTTAAATGTCTGGAAGATATATCCGATAGTGCGGCATCGAAGGAATGCCAATTCCTTAGCGTCTAGCTGAGCCATATCAACATCATTGATAAATACGCTACCGCTTGTTGGTCTATCTAGTCCTCCAATAGCATTGAACAACGTAGATTTACCAGAGCCCGATGGGCCCATGATCGATACATACTCACCACGCTTGATATCAAGATTAACACCGTTAAGAGCTCGGAAAGTAACCGTGCCCATGGTGTACTCTTTGATGATGTCTTTACAGCGGACTACATTTTCAACGCTGTCTCTTTGATTTGTAGAAGACATTTAAGATGAAGACCCCCGATAATTGTGTTAAATTTCAACTCGAAGCGCGGCGGCAGCCGGCATTTTCGATGCGACATATGCCGGAGCTATTGTCGCGAGAACCGAAAGAACTGTTCCTATAGCCAATGCTACAAGCAACAATAATACTGATGTGCCAAATTCCATATATTGGAATACTTTTAGACCAGTAGAGAAGAGACGTATGATGACAACCGATCCGAATCCAAGTATCCAGCCCAGGAATGACGATAATAAGCCCGTCATCAAAGACTCAATAAAAAAGAGCTGTACGATAAATCCATCATAAGCTCCTAAACATTTCATTGTGCCAATTTCTTGATATCTCTCTGTAACAGACATCAACATGGCGTTGACAATGCCAACCAAGCATACGATAAGGCTCATAATAGTCAGCCATGTCATACGCACTTTATCCGATGGATCTCCTGCAATACCAGATCCTTCTTGAATTATTCCTGCTGTCTTTACAGACACATAGAACGCGATACCGAGTACAGTACCTGCTGCAGTAATAATTGTTCTGCCGAATCTCTGACGCACGCTTTGCAGCGAAATATGCAGAGCGACCCTTAACGGAAGTGAAAGCGATTCATGTTTTTTTGTACTACTTGTCATGCGTATTTGCATCCTCCAGCCGAAAGCCGATCAATCTTCTATCGGTCAGCATCTTCAAAAACATACCTACTGACTTTTCAACTTCTATACGACTCATTTTTGTTCGGTTCATCATTCGTCTTATGATGGTGTCCATTGATGTATTTCCGTCAATATAATTCCAGACACATGAGCCGATTTCATCAAGTTGAATCTGCCTATATGGTGGTAACTTGAACATCCTTACGGCCCAGCTAAATGCAGTGCCTTTCATGTTCACGGGTGCTTTTAGCAAAACATCGCCATCCACATCGGTGCTTTCCACCAGTGGATTGCGAACTGGTATCATCTTGAGAATATCGCCTCGTTCAAATTCTTGCTTTGAACGTAAAAGCGGGATCTTCTCTATGAAAAACTTCTTTAATGAAGCCATCCTAGTGGCACTCCACCTTGCTTATTAGGGTTTCGAACATCTCATTATCGAGTCGAAACCCACGCACAGATATTATCGAGTTTGATTCTTCGCAATGCCATGCAGCAAATTGATGCTGCATCTTATGTCCAAGAACCCTTAGCGAAATATCGCGCATCATCGATGTTCCCAGTTTGCTTTTAAAGATACCAACCTGAGCCATATGACCATTTATAAGCCGATCATCGGTTGATAGTTGCTTGTATCCCTTCCAATCGGCAAACTGGTTAACCCAATCCCTCAGGCTCCAACGCTTCAGGCTGACATCGGCTAGACCCCATTTTTCTACAATGATCTCTTTCCCAAGTTTACCAAATGGCATCTTTAGGTATCCCGACATCATTTTGGGCTTATCGAGTTTCAATCCTTGTGGAATTGAAAACCGAACCCCCATTAATCCCCATCGATCCCATCCGTCAGTATTGTGATCAGATACACATTCCACAATATCTTTGTATACAGACTGAACAGGATCCTGGTGTCTTCCGACAACCTGCCCTATCAAAACCCGTCCGCAATCGGTACAGATCTTTCCAAACCCATATACAGTTCTATCTGCGATGTATCTGTATGCCAATACACCATCTTTATCGATAGGTTCAAGTCTAGCTGTGAATTTAGCCTTCTTCTTTTTGGCTAACCGTTCGACATCGTTCAAGTAAGCGTCAACACGCCTATGAAGGTTGTCTTTCTTCTTTGATGGCATCCACCGTATTTCGGTGATGATATTTCCAGCCGAATCTATTCTCAGCAATCCTTCTTTTCTGTTTCCTTGAAATCCAGAAAAGCTCCAATCATCTGGAACGTAGACACCCACGCCCTGCCAACCAATATATTGGCCGCGATTCGACTTCGTATTCAAATTAGAGATTAGGCCTTCTTATTATCCGATGAGTCAGAAACAGATGGCTTCTCATCACCAACAAGTTCATTAGTGGCTTTCTTAAATTCCTTAAGGCTCTCACCAACAGCGTGAGCCAATTCTGGCAGCTTTTTGGCGCCAAAAAGGATAATCACGATGATGATGATAGGCCACGCTTCTTGCAGGCTAAAATACATTTGAACTGTTCCCATTGGTGCACTTCCCTTCGGGGGTGCTATATATATGCACCCCCAATTCATTATATCAATATGGTAGGTAGGAAACGGACTTTCCGATGATGGCTAACGCAATAGCAGCCATACCGATTAGACCCATTCCACAGGAGAACCCCGCTAATAATACGGGAGCCCACATTCTCCATGTTTCCGGTCCAAACCGCTTGGCAAAATACTTCTGAGAGAGAAGTGTGCCGCACAGCATAGGAATCGTGTTGTGAGGAAGTGCTCCCACTCCACCAATCAATCCGTAGTAAGTCAGCAATGGCAGTTTGGCTATTGCGAATACACCGTACAACGCCAAACCAGTACCCACACCGGCTAAGATACGGTTGGTATTCAGTGCACCCATCAGCCATTCGCTAGTGCTTCTGCCAGGAAGGTTAATCTGCTGCCACAACGCCGACATCTGTGCATTTAACGGCCAGAAGCGCTGAGCATACGGATATTGAGCAGATGGAATTTGGCTGCTTGCCCAGAAGAAGCTCCAGAATAGGAAGCTAAAGAGTGGCACAACGCAGAAGATCGCAATTTCCGTCCACACAATGCTCGTGAATTTAGTGCGTGTAAGCTCAATTTCACGGAACCTTTGTGCAAATCCACCGTAGTCGTTGATTGGAATTGGTGCATACCATATATCAACTCGGTCATATTTAGTTGCCAAGATGCTGGCTTCCTTAAGGAATGGGAAGGAAACACCACTACCAGTTAAACCAATCATTCGAGCGCTGATATAGCTGTTTAACGGCGTCCATAGCAAACCAAACACGATGAGTATCCACAGAGGGAACGCAGGCACCATATTGTGGCCGATAATAATGATGATTACTGTAGCTACAAACCACATGCTAATCGCATAATATATCGTCTTAGGAGTATCTCCACGTCCGTCAGGGATAGGAGCAAAGCTCCCACGCATGGCCTTCTTCTTGGAGTTCTCAATAAGTGTCTTAGCAACCATAACAATACCGATGATTGCTACTGCGATTTGTAGTCCAATACCTACTGCCATCCAGAAGTCCATGTTTACTGTCAATGATGCTTGAATAGTAGACATACCTGGATACCAGTTTTTCAGAAACCCATGCTGTTGAAGTATGGTGTTGCCAAAGAACTGGCAAGCAATACTTGATATAGCCTGTCCATAGACAATCTGTGCAGGAATTACAAATCCAGCGATCAATACACCGAGGTCACCGGTTAATCCCAACAAAGCACCAGGCATTGAATGCTCAATGTTCGGCACTAAGTCGAAGAACGGAATCGGAATGATCGTCATTGCTTTTCCGAACAATACCGAAGTAAAGATCGGAACACCTAGGTAAATCACACCATAGATAAGTCCGATGGCAGCGCCAGTGGAGAACACCTTCCAGCGCCAACTGTCTTCTGCACCTTTTCCTGCTTCGGCCAGAGCCGTAGCACCGGATGCAGCAACTGGAGCCATAGGGAACGGCAGCTTTTCAATATCACTGGTTATACGGAAGAGAGCATATCCCAGGCCCATCCACATCATACGGCCTAGAACTTCGTTGAGCACTAGCAATCCAACTGGTATGAGCCAGTCTTTATGCATGAAACTACGATGCAATATTGCCGCGCTGTCTGGTTGTGGAACAGCCCATCTAGGAATTTGGTCAACAATTGGTGCAGCTGCAGGAGATTGAACAAAATACTGTAACCAGACAAGGTTTGCGAACGGACCTCCAGAAAGGCCCAAACCACCAACCATACCAGTTAATGCAGATGCCACATAGAATAAGATATAAATTTCTTGGCGCTTTAGCGGGGCAAAGCTCCTACGAGCAACTTCAGCAAACAACACAATAGTAACCCATTGTGCAGCTGGCCCTAACCCCTGCCCTGCCACGAGGCCTAGATACACAGCTCCAGGCATCATGATCATGGCTACGAAGAGCGTACCAAAAAGCGTAGCTGAAGAAAATCCATCTTCAAATACTACTTTCTGTTCATCGCTGGACTGCGCTTCAGATCGTTGCCGAGCTAATACCAGTTCGTCAACAGCCAAAGGATTAACCTCCCAATTCGCACCGTTTAGATTGCACCTGCCGGTGCTTAACCTTACGAGAAGTTCACGATATCTACAGGACATGGGAGAGTTATTAACTCTCCCATGTCAGCTAATTAAGCAGAAGTGACTTCTACTGTTTCATTCTCATCGAAATAGCGGTTTCTGTCTTCAGAACTCAGAGTTCGCCAGATGAGGAACTGCTTACGCAGCGTATTCATAAATCTTCTATTAACACGCTTCCAGTTTGCGATATCACCGCTCATACGTGTCAGCGTTAGATAGAGATTATAGATATCTGCGGTATCAGTTGGTTCTGCGGTAATCACAACCTTCTGACTTACACCGAGGTCAAACGGAGCCAACCAGGCAGTGCATTCAATACTATATGCACGGCCATACTCCATGGCATAGTTGCCGGTCTTAACCTCTTGAGTAACGAAGTCACCCACAGAATAGTCCTCGTAAGCTCCAAGCCACTCACCCAAGAATGAGCTAAGGCCTGTCGCCTGTATCTGGTTAACAGAGAATGGCATTGGGATAACCCACTTATCACCCTCTGGATCTGGCGTATGCCAGTTTCGATCTAGTGCAGGAGAAGCTACTTCAGATGCTTTTCGCGCAGGATATATCGTCGATAGGAGAACAGTGGCCACAACAACGAGTGTTGAGATAACTGCCGACATCGACGAGAAGTTAAGGTATAGTCCATCGATCTTAAGAGCAACTATAGCCTTAGCACTTAACTGCGCCACGAAGTATCCTGTCACCGAGCCGACGATTGCATACACCAATGACTCTGCAAAGAATAACAGTCCGATATGTGTTGGAGATAAACCCAACGAGCTGAAGATATGGATCTCCTTAACTCTTTCAAATACCGAACTCAGCATCGTCTGCAAACAGATCATTGCCGCAATCAAAATCGGGATGATAACAAACTCGATACCTCTGCCAGAGGTTGCTGCCAATGTAGAGAACCGCATGATTTGATCACCCTGCCCTGAATAAATGTTCAGGCCAAGACGCGGCATCAGTTTGTTAAGAACCGACTTCACTTCATTCTGCGACGCAAAGGATATAGCGATTGATCGGATTTCACCGCCCTGGTTCATAAGCGTCTGGTATGGTGAATAGAAGACGCTGTCAGGCTCTAGGTGAACATACTCACGGAATCCCGTTTCCTGTCCGCCGCCGCCGCCAGCACGGTTACCCATCTTGTTCATCAACAGGAAGTCAACCGGTGTCAATGGTTCTTGGTCTAGGTCGGTTATTGTTTTGAATTTCGCGCTATCGAGAATACCGATAACGAGATATTCCATACCATTAAACCGAACAGAGACCTTACCAACATCATCAGTTCCAACCCGCAGCGATTCGGCAACACCACTTGGAAGCACTGTTGCGTATCTATCGCCTGCTTGGAACCAACGTCCAGCTTTTAGGGCCCTTTGGGGTTTTGTGACACTCACTTCATCCGGTGTTAAACCAGCAATTGCCTTAACATCGTATTGACGGTCGCCTTTTCGAACAGCGAATGAACTCTGCTCGCCGTAGGCCACTCCATAGAACCAAGCTCGTGGTGCAACTGCTCTATCGCGGAACTCGTCACTAAGTACTCTGAATGCAGAGTCCTGCAGCGGCTCCCACAGAGCTGTTCGTATCATGATGCCGTTATATCCTGCTATACCAGGAGATTTCACCTGGTTAAAGCGCAGCACATTAACAATGGAGGTGAATGACAGAACGATGAAGGTTAGCATGATCAGCGTGATGCTGGTCAATATCGTTCGGGCTTTACGTCGACGCATATTGGAAACACCAAGGTTAAATGCAGCAAATGCTACACTAACACGCCCAATATCCGCACGGTGAACGCCACTCATCTGTTTGTTGATCTGCTTGAGTTGTTCTTCGAACTTACCCAGGATCATGGCAGTAACTAATCCGGATAGTGCCAGCATTACAAATGCTAGGAACACAACGGCTAAGTTGCTGACCAATTGGAAAGCAGGGTGTATTCTGCTGAACAACAGGAATACCACGACAAATATTGCTAAAGCGATAGCCAACTGGTTCTTTAGGTTTGGACTACCAAAGAATAGTCTTTCCATGAAGAACGCGAATGGCAGCAACAACGCCATGTAGAAGATAACTCCCCTAACAACGTCGTTTGCCGTAGCCTGAACGTCAGGATATGCGCGTGCTTCGTATCCCCATGCAGCTCGGCTGTTAATGTCGAACTTTGCATAGTCTTTGTTAGCCAACGCCACATCTGCATCATCAAGTGATTGTTTCGCCAGCTTATGGAGGCTTTCTAGTCCTTCGTTGACGATCCTAAACTTGCGCAGCTTAGCCATACGGTATTCATCAAGGGTCCAAAGGTCTTCGGCGACACGATACGCTGTATTCGTAATAACTCCACCGGAAGCGAAGTTATCCCGATCACCGTAAGTTGTCTCCTTCTTACCTAAAGTGGCTTCCTCAGACACTCCCTCAACACGGTAACCAATTCCTTCTGGGAATTTCGGAGTTGCGTTGATCATGATGAAGCGTGTGGCACCAGGACCAACACCCATCATGAGCTTCATACGCGAACCCGGCTGCGAAAACACAACAGCCACGTCCTCAACGTAAGAGGTCATCAAAAAGTCCTGCTGAGTTGCTAACGCATACCCATACATTCGCGGGGTACCATTAGTTTCAGCATCCAGAACATCCATCGTTGTCAAAGCACGCAGAGCTTGCTGGTCAACTAGGTCAAACAGTGATGTTGGCACACAGTTGAAAACAACAATGCGGCTTGTCTTTTGATTGGTGGTAACCGGAAAATCAACTGGATACTCGATAGCACCTTGTGCACCTTGGTCAGGCGCAAAGTCGATGTTGCCGGTATTTTTCTCAAGATGATACGCAGCCACCGACGTCGGCCTATTCCAACCGTATGCGGTAACCGGCGCCACACCTGGGAACCGGAACTCTGCTTTGTCATTAACAATCTGAATTAGATTGCCACGAACACCCGCAAAAGTCTTTGTTGCATGCCTTACTACAGCTAAGCTGTCGTAAACTGGCTCTTTAGGAATAAAGCTCTTCTTAGGCTCAAATCGAACGACCTGACCACTAATAGTTGAAAAGCCACCCTGAAGCCCCATGCGCTGGAAATTACCGGGTTCGTCGATAGCAAAGTGCGGCAATGCTGGGTCTTGAACATTGTTGGGGTCATTGAAGACATGCCACAGAACACCAGCAAGAAGTTTTGTTTGAATAGCTACATTGGAGTAGTTAACACGATTCGGCGTGTCAAATGGTGTATCCACCATTGGACGGCTGTCGTCTGTTGTACAGAACGTGATTCCGTTAGCACCAGATAGAGTTACTAGCTCCGCGTCAAATGCATACTTGCCAGCTAAGTAGTTACGCCAGTTCTTACCATCAACAGGGTTTACACCATCAGCAAACAGGCGTGTTCCCGCAAAGCCCAGAGCGGCAATAACTTTGTCTGAATTCTCACGGCATATACGCGATAGGTCAGAAAATCTATTCTGAACATCCTCACGCATATCATAGAAATATCCCTTATAGAACAAACCGACCTGTTTGTTGCGGCTGCTGATGTCAAGACCAGCCCAGAGGTAGATGTCCATAAGGTCTTTCTGCTTTGGCTTGATTCCTACAGCTTTTGCAAGCGACATGAACAGCTTTTGACCAACGTTAGGTCTTTCAAGCCGATTCATGTGGGAATCCATCCACTGGCGAATACCCTCTAGTGAAGTAAAGTGACCACCAGTAGCCACGAACATGATGCTTCTTTTTGGGCGCTCTTTTGCATAAGTGCGAGCTAACTCTAGCATAGTAGCCGCACCGCAAGCGCTTTCAGCACCAGGTGAGATGGCAGGAACTACAGACATAGAATCAAAATAGGCTGACAGCACAATCACTTGCTTGGCCATTTTGGGATCTGATCCCTTGATCCAAGCAATGACATTCTTGCCAGTCTTCTTCTGCCATGTCATCGAACACTTGAGTGAACCTATCAGCTCTTGCCGAGCTGCACACTGAGCCATTAATGGCACAGCATCACTTTTCTTAATGAAAAATCTAGGAACATTTACAGGGATACCGATGAACTTCGCTTCCGATTCACCACGCATGGTATCATCGGGTTCAACAAATACAACCGCCTTCGCACCAAGACGGGGAGCATTTAACCATTCAGTTCCCGAGTTGTAGTTAACAAGAACAATACTTCCTTTAACTCGTTTTCCGCTAAAGTTTGGAAGTTTTCCATCACCTACATAAATTACAGGTCCGGTAACTCCATTAGGTGGGAGTTGAGAAGTTCTAACTAAGTTTGGCCACATAGCGTTCAAACGAATGGACTTACCATTCACCTGAAGCACAGAACCCTCGTCAACAGGGACGCTGACCGGGAAGGACTCAACGCTAATGTCTGTTAGGCCTATAGTTCGGAATTGTTTAGCCATCCAATCAGCAGCCTTGTCGGCTCCAGGATAGCCACATACACGGCTATCTAAGGCAGACAAGTCATTAACTGTTGCACGGATCCGTGTTGTATCAACACTGTTCGCGAGGCGCATATAGTCAGGGCTGGCCGTTGATGCTTGTGCGTAAGCGATGCAAGAAACAGCCGAAACTAAGAGCATCCAACGAAGCGCCTTCCGGATAATCATCATTCGCAAACCGCTCCTCAGTGTGGTTCTTTGCATTTGGCGCAGACGCGCCTTATTTAAGAATATCAAAAAGTAAGCATTAAGTGGTAATGCCAGCCTTGCTGCAGCATATCATGCCGCAACTCTCGCTAATCATAGCGTATCTATGACTAACTATTATTCCATACTGTGTGAACCACTTTATATACGCTAACCTAAAAACCCAGATTCTGCCAGTAGAATCTAGCACACTGGTTTTACTGGGCTAGTAACACATACCCATTTGTATCGCTCATCTTACTGTGTAACACAGCAACTAACAAATCTCATTGAGCACAGATCAGCCTGCGAGTTAAGGGCAGACGATTGAGCGTGGACACGATACCATAGCTAACCACCAGTGAAAAAACGAAACAGCCAGCAACTGTCAAAGATGGTGGTATGCTAGGCTTGTTTAGATACCAAGCAATGATAAAGATAAGCTGCTGGTGGAATAAGTAGATACCGAAGCTGTTTTTTTCGAACAGAGCCACATACTGATAACTGCGAGCAGCCCGGATTTTACAAAACGAGCTTTGAATCAGAAAGAACATGAACAGAATTCCACTAAGGTTAACGAATGGTAAAAGTAGCATACTTAGCCGACGTTCGTTACCCGGATTGGACGCAAGATGGTTATACAAAACAAACAGAATTATGTTGAGAGCAAATAGTAGCAACAAAATACCAGGCTTCGATAATATCCGCCAGTCAAACCGCCTCACCACCATACCGACAACGAAAAAGAACAGGAATTTCGGTGCCGCCAATAGCTGAAGCCAATACGGCATACCAGCTAGACTCAGTAGTGTATTGAGCATGCTAATACAGTAACATCCCCCTACCATTACTAAAACTTGTTTTTTAGTTATGCGGTCAACAGCCACCAAACAAGTCAGACCGTAGCCCAATGAAAACACCCAAAACAACATCAGTAGAAACCACAATTGATCAGGAGCTTCGCCAAGAATGTATCGGTGGAGCAAATCATGGAAGTTAAATGGTACTATTGCGAGATACGTAGGTATCACCCATACGAGCAGCACAAAGGCATACGGCACGATTAATCTGTTGAACTTACGGCCCATCACATGCTTAAAATCGCCATAACGATGAGTTTCATATCTCAGATAATAAAACACATATCCCGACACAAAAGTGAAGGTATGCACATGAAACGTGTTCAGCCATTGAGCAAACACCTTCCATACTAAACTCGTTGTTATAGTTTGAGGCAACAATGGCATATTTATGTAGAAATACAGCCCGCAGCTATGAAATAGCACCACCAGAAGCATCATCACTGCTTTCACTGTGTTACATCCAGCTAACTCATCCTGTTTACTTACTATCAAACTCTACTCTCTTTCACATCAAAGTATGTGTCGACAAAACATCATCGTTTCCTTCTGCTAACCGATAAGATACCGTCATATCCCTTCATTTTCAACACAAACTGTATATAAATCGCCATTATATCGAATATACTGCCGTTCTACGACAGGAATATGGCAGTTCGGTAGTATTTGCAGTATTCACTGCATCAATAATCAAGTATAATCACTTACCCTGGTAGAGTAATATCACTCACCCGACATTCAAATATGCTTGTCTTCTTTGACTAAAACAAACTATGGAGAGTGCCAGTGAGCTTTCGGCAGTTATGTTACCTGATCTACTCCGATATGTTTCGATACTACGGGAAACAGCCTCTGTGGCGAAACATCTACACTATGATTTGGACGTTCGGAGCTATCCACAGTTTCTGGTTCCGGCTAGGACAGTATTTCAGATCCAAACCAAAGTGGCTAAAGCCTCTATACTACGTCGTACGATATATCCAGCGTATTTATATGGTGCGATTTGGTTTCGAAGTATCGCCGGAGACAATTATCGGCTCAGGCCTATATATTGGTCACTTAGGTTGCATTACCATTAGTCGATACGCAGTGATTGGTAGAAACTGTAATATTTCACAGGGTGTAACTATTGGAGCTACACAGCGTGGTGAAAAAGCAGGCGCACCTACAATTGGAGACAATGTTTACATAGGCCCGGGAGTTCGAGTGATAGGCAAGATCACCATCGGGAATAATGTCGCTATTGGAGCGAACTCCGTGGTAAACAAGGATATCCCCGATAATGCTGTTGTCGTTGGTATGCCGGCACGAGTAGTCAACTCTGAGGGCTCCGAAGGTTACATAAACAATACCGAATACGATCAATATCTTGGCAAGTGGGCTCGCAAGTATGCTGCGATGAGTATCAAAGTTAAACCAAGTGATGATACTAAAGTAGATTCAGACTCAGACTAAGTGTTATAATCTTCAAGGAAATATCATGGAGGCACGATAACAATCTATGTCTGGTCACTCCAAATGGCACAACATCCGTTTACGCAAGGGTAAACAGGATGCAGAGAGAGGAAAACTGTTCACCCGTTTAGCTCGCGAAATCATCGTTGCAGCTAAAGTGGGCGGCGGAAATCCTGACGCAAACTTAAGACTGAAAATGGCTGTGCAAAAAGCTAGAGATGCGCACATGCCTCAAGATAACATCAAACGTGCGATTCAGCGCGGTTCAGGCGAGCTTGAAGGCGCCAACTACGAAGAAATCACCTACGAAGGCTACGGTCCTGGTGGTGTTGCCGTTCTAGTGGAATGTATGACCGATAACAGAAACCGTACTGTTTCGGAAGTCCGGCACGCTTTCAGCAAGTCGGGCGGAAGCCTAGGTGAAATGGGCTGCGTGGGCTGGATGTTTTCACCGCAAGGCCTCATCAACCTGTCACTAGAAGCCGGTGATGAAGACGCTGTCATGACAGCGGCTCTCGAAGCTGGCGCAGAAGACTTCGCGGTGACGGAAGATGGTTACGAGTTAACCACTGCATATGGCGACCTAAACGCAGTTGTCGAAGCCATGACAACAGCAGGCTTCACCGTCGACAATTTTGAATCCACAATGACCCCTAGTTCTACCATATCTGTAGAAGGCAAAGAAGCAGATCAGGTATTGCGGTTGCTTGATATGCTTGACGAGTTAGATGACGTTCAAGCCGTTCATTCAAACGCCGATCTACCTGACGAAATCGAGGAGTAGTATCCTCTTGTTGGATACACAGACCATTACAGCCCGCCTGAACGCCTCAAGCGTTGGGCGGGCTGCTGTTTTCTTCGATCGTGACGGTGTGATTAACGAAGAAGTTGGTTACCTTCATTCACCAGATGGGTTTATATGGCGTGATGGCGCTCAAGAATGTATCAAGGCAGTAAATGATGCTCACATATTAGCCATAGTCGTCACGAACCAGGGCGGTATCGCCCGCGGAATGTATACAGAACACGATGTAAGATCACTTCACCTATGGCTCCAAAACCAGCTTACCAATGTTGGAGCACATATAGATGCCTTCTACTTTTGCCCTCACCATGAAGAGGGATGTATACCTCACCTAAGTTTCCCTTGCCAAAGCCGAAAACCAATGCCCGGTATGTTGCTGCAAGCCGCGCAGCAATGGAGCATAGACTTAACACACAGTATTATGCTTGGAGACAAGCCACGTGATATGGGAGCGGCTGATA
>CAZFLA010000017.1:0-40918 GCA_964519405.1 uncultured bacterium | reverse complement strand
CTTCACTCCAGCCGGCGCATGGATGCCGCTTCACCACCGGTTAGCAAGGTACACATGCATCAGATGATTGGTGTGTGGTGCGTCTATGCTCACGCTGTAATTCGTCGCCCATAACTAGCAGCCATCAAAACCTCATGTGTCGGGAAACACGGCTTCCGTGCGCGTATACTGCCGCCAGATTTACCATTGCAGCTGTATCATGGGCCTGCCAATGCAGCCATGTTGCTTGTATAGATCCAACCATTGACAAATCTACTGCACTGCAGCCAGCATGTGAATGCCATTTTGCCATTGGCTCTACTTAATATATATATTATTGAACAACGATGATAGTTGTTCAGTGGTCTGGTTACCCGTGTCTATCTGAGCATTTGTCTTGGTAACAGTGCCCATAAAAAGAAGATATTTCTCGCTTGCGTTAGGTACGGCAACTACTCGTATACGTACCCTAGATATCGTGTTCCAACGCTCGGTGATGGCTTTCGCAGCCAAAATGGAAATGCGCATGGTTTCGTCGGTCACAGTGTGTTTATCCGTGAGTGCAGTTAGTGTGGCTTCTGCCATCACAGGGTCGTAATGCGCGTTACGCACGGTCATGTCCGTATGCGCGGCCAAAACCCCGTTCACAACTTCCATCATGCCCATCTCTTCGGGCGTCATGTCAGAAACCGGGCTGTCTTGCGGCGTGTTGCCTGTGCTGTCTTGATCTGGTTGTGCGGCTGAGTCGGGGAGCTGCGGTGCCGCAGTGCTCTTTGATATGGCCACTTCGCCCACTGCAGAGGGCGATTTACCGGGCTTTAATAACTGAGACAGCATGATCAACGCCAAAACTAGCCCCACGCCCGTGAGAATGCCAAACAGACGGTAGTTGCGTGTGCGGCGGCTTAACATCGCCAAAGTGTTTTGATGTTCCTGAAGCTGATCGCGGCGTTCCACTTCCGCCATGATGTCATGCAGCCGTTGTTGGTAGATTAACTTACCAGGCGATGCATCGGCGGCAGTTCGATACCATCTGCCAGCGCCGTCAAGGTCGCCCTCGTCAAACGCAAGGTCGCCGCGGATGGCAAGCGCATCGGAGTTTTCGGGGTGATACTTCAGTATCTCCTCGCAGATGGTGATGGCTTCCTTACGCTGACCACGGATACGCAGAAGGTTGATGCGCGCAAGCTGCAGATTGATGCTGCGCTCCTCGCGGTCGCGCAAGATGATATCTGCGTCCTCACCCGAAGTAGACAGCCCGCACTCTGGACACTTATTTTTACCTGGTATTAGCGGTGATAAGCAGTGACTGCAAAAATCCATATGGATAGCTCACACTCCTTGCGTTATCAAGATCGGCCAGTGCTGCCGAATCCGCCATCACCGCGCTCGGTGTCATCCAACTCGTCCTGTTGAATCCAGTTTGCTTGACAAACCGGTGCGATGACCATTTGGGCGATGCGGTCACCCCTGTGTATGGTGTAATTTTCTTGACCGAGGTTAATCATTATCACCATTATAGTACCCCGATAATCGCTGTCGATGGTACCAGGGGAGTTGACCAAGGTAATTCCATGCTTTATGGCTAAACCGCTGCGCGGGCGTATCTGCGCTTCGTAACCCAACGGCAAGCAGATTTTTATGCCAGTGGTAACTAATACACGCTGACCAGGCACTATGACTAACGGCTTCTCAATGGCGGCGTAGAGGTCACATCCTGCAGAACCGGCTGTAGCATAACTTGGAAGCGGAAGAGATGCGGCGCAAGGATCTACGGATATCTTAACTTCGCATTTCATGTATGAGCTGAATTCCTATATGTTTATATTGTGTTCATGTCTATCGGGCAGAGCACTGCGCGCAGTGGAAGCTTCACGGTGAACGTGCTGCCTTCTGCAAGTATACTGCTGACTGTTACTTCACCGCCATGGGCGGCTATGAGGTGCTTCACGAGAAATAAGCCAATACCAGTTCCTGTTATCTGGGCATTACTTCCGCTTTGAACGCGATGGAACTTGTTAAAGATCATAGAAAGCTGGTCGGGCGGGATACCCACTCCATGGTCGGTTACTTGAATACTATAACAGCCGAGACTCTGCTCATATGTTAGTGTAACCTGAATTGGCCCGCCATTAGGCTGATATTTAACGGCATTATTAATGAGGTTATATAAAACCTGTTCTAGCTTGTCTTTATCGGCATACACATTCGGCATCTCAGATGGCAGCGATAACTCAATTTGGTGCTGTGCTGATACTGCCTGTTCAAAGGCCACCACCTTACTGATGATCGGTATGATATCCATCCATTCCAGATGCAGCTCCAGTGGTCGTCCGGCTTCTACCCTCGTCATGCTAAGAAGATCGTCAATCAACCGGCGCAGGCGCTCTGCTTCTTGGTTGATAATGCCTAAGAACTCTTTACGGGTCGAGTCATCATAGTAACCCTCGGTGTCTTCCAGCAATGTGGTGACAAAGCCTTGAATACTGGTTAATGGGGTTCGCAACTCATGCGAAACCGTGCTGACGAAGCTGTTTTTCATGCGGTCCAATGCGCGAATATCGGTGATGTCGTTAAAGATGGCTACTGCGCCTGTGGAACTAAGTTCATCCTCTGTTTTTACTGGGGTCACACTAACCTGGTATATCCGTTCATCTGCAGTAGTTATCTCGGTGCTGCCCTCTTTGCGCGCGGACAGTGCAGTATCAAACAGAGCTACAAGCTCAGGTTGGGTAAAAGCTGAGTGGTAGTCCTCTTTGTTCAGTGCAGCCTGTTGTAAACCGGGCATTATCGATTCGGCTTGGCTGTTTACCAATGTGATGTGTTTGTTGGCATTCACCAATACCAAGCCTGCACCAAGGCTTTCAAAGGTTGATATTAACTCTTTGTGATCTTCTGCCGCTTCCTGATACATGCGAGCCGATGTAATGACCGCAGCCGCGTTACGCGACAGCCGTTCCAACAGGCGCAAATCTTCCTCGTTAAAACTGAGGCCGTAGCGCTTGTTCATCACATGAACGACGCCGAGTGTGAAGGAATCGACAACTTGGTTTGCTAGGTTTCTCTTTTGAACGACCAAAGCCGCACTGCATCCATTTTGTATATTCAGTGCAGTAACTAGTGTGGAATCCATCCGAAAGTCGTTCTTGGGGTCGTTATAAGCAATGGGCTGTCCGGTAAGGAAGACGAGGCCGCTCATGCCAACACTTGCGGGCAGGCGCAGTAGATCCGCCTCCTGCTGCGTGAAGCCAAACGCGGGAGATACGGCGCAAAGCTCAGCCGTCTGATGGTTGAACAGCATCACAACACATTTTTCGGCCTGCAGGATCATGGCGATGCGGCTGACCAGGCGCAGCAATGTGTCACGAAATTGGATGTCCGCGCCTGATTTTTCAGGGTTCGCGTGATCCAATTTGTGCTGTAAATCCGCCACTACCGCCAGAAGGTGCTCAATCTGTGCCGCGAGTTGTTCGCGGCTCATGGTGTTCAGGTCGATGGATGGCATATTGTCAGAAGACGATCCATTAAGTTGATCTGGCAACTGTAGCCTCCGTATTTATATCCAATTTTACACTAAAATGAATGGATTATGTACACAATGGGGTGAAATGCCATTAACTTGCTTAACTAAAATGGTTGAATTGTTAGTTTATATGGCACACACGTAGCGAAATACAATCATCTGTGTGTTATATGGCAAAAGAAGTGGTAATTTGTCTAGCTATAGGTTACGATGTTTTGTGCTGTGTAAGAATTACATAATCTGTATATTAAAAGGAATTAATTTCCCAGAGCAACCGGGGTATAAATAATGAAAAGATATCTAGGTGCTGTCATATCATGGTTCATAGCAGCAGCTGCCTGCGCCGTGATGGCTCAAACTGACGCACCCCGTCCGGAATTACCTGCTGCGGAAGCGATAGATCCGCCGAAAATCGATGGCGTGCTCGATGATGCATGCTGGAAGTCGGCGTCTACAGTGACCAGCTTCCATCTTGAGACGAATGAGACGGCTCCTGAAAAAACCGAGGCTTACCTCTGTTACAACCAAAAGAGCATATATGTAGCTTTCTATGCACACGCTGTGCACCCAAAGAGCATTCGGCACGAGCAGCACCTTCGTCGTGGGTCGATGGGGTCTGATGATAGGGTGGAGTTCTACATCGATACCTTCAACTCGCTGCAATGGAGTCAGCGTTCGCGATTTACCGTCAGTGCTGGCGGATGCCAATCGGAGCGCATGTCTACAGGCAGTGTCAGCAAAACTGAGTGGCGCGGAGACTGGTATGCCGGTACCAAATTAGCTGATGACGGCTTTATCGTGGAGATGGAGATACCTTGGACCATTCTGCAGTATGACAACTCAAAAGGGTATTTGGGCGTTATGTTCAGCAGATGGGTATCGGCTACCGATAAAAACCACATCACTCCGAACATGGGTACCAACTGGGATCCGTATAAATGGTATATATGGAAGGGACTTAAGCTGCCTAAGTCGGTAAGAAGACCTATGGCAATGCCCTATCTGTTGTTAACTGCTGATGAAACTAAGAGCACCGCGAAGTCAGGCGTCGACATGCGTTATGACCCCAACTCGCAGAGCACTGCAGTGGTTTCACTGCTCCCTGACTTTTCCAGTATCGAACAGGGAGTTAACAGCGTAAGCTTCAGCTATTCAGAGCAGTATAAAGGCGACAATCGCCCCTTCTTTCAGGAGGGCAGCAGCTATTTTCCGGGCTCAGACATGCTGTATACACGTCGTTTAGGTGACATCGATATTGGTGCAAAATACTTCAGCAGAGCGCAGTCGCTAACGTATGGGCTGATGCATGTTACGGCATCGAATGGTGATACGGCTCAGTCGGTGAGTATGAAGCAAGAGATCAACAGTCGCGGGTATGTTGCTGCCTCCGCCGTGCGCAGTGATTATCAAGACCATGTCGGGGTGACATCGGGTTTCGGCGGTTCATACAAGATATACTCAAAAGATTCCAAAGAGCTTACCTATTGGGGGCAGGTTGGACAAGCCAACAACGGACTGGGAGTAGGCACCGGTAAACGTGTAGAAACTGGTATAGACTGGGGAGCAGGACCTCGTAAGCCTTCCTACTCGTTGGAATATCACAGTGTTGACCAGAACTATAAACCGGCCATAGGATACTTCCCCGATGTCAATTTCGAAAGTGCAAGCTTTGGCACATCAATTTATGATGATCCCAGCAATAGCCCTGTTAAGTCGTGGTGGTTGGGCTGCTCTGCTGGTGAGTCTTACTTCAAAACCGGCGGTCTGTTTCAACGCAGTGTCGACATGAACGGTGGATTATCCTGGTTGAAGGGATACTCGCTGTGGTTCAATTTGGGCGACACCAAGCGTCCGCCTCATTATGACCAAGCGGTCAGTTGTGGAATAGGATGGGGGCAGAACACGCTGTTTCGCGGAGGCGGTGTTAGTTATACTTCCGGGCGTATTGCCAGCGGAAACTACTTGAACTGGTCGGTGTCGCAGGGCTGGAATGTTGGCCCTAACCTAAGCCTTCACATGAGTTACACCAGCAGTAAACTAGACAAACCCAGCCCCGATGCATTTGCTGCCGACCAATATGTGGCCTCATTTGCATATGAGTTACCGAATATCGCTAACGAACGCACGATTATCGGCCGGTTGGTTCATCAAGATTCCCACACCAATTTCTACTTGGCATATCGCCAGAACGCCCGAAATGGTATGGACATTTACGTGACTTTAGGTGATCCCAACACTGAGACCACGGATGAATCCGTATCTATTAAGCTGCTGAATGTCTACTAGGTATTAGCGGCATCTTTATGAGGCCCGCAATTAGAGGGACGCAGATTTTTCTGCGTCCCTCTTCGTATTGCGGATATCTGCATCCGGTAAAGCTGCTACTTAACGATCGGCAGCAAGAGCACACTGGGGTGTGCACTGTCGGTTAACACGCTGTTTGTGGCGATGACAGGCTTACCACCGTCCCATGAGAACCCACCTGTGTTTGGATTGACATCAAACCGCGGGGAGTTGCTGCTGCTGAGGGCAAGCCGGATTCGGTGGCCTTTGTTGAACACGATGCTGGTTGACCACATATCAACCTCAACAAGCGTTGGTTTGCCCGGCGTCAGCCATTCTGGTTTTGACAGCGACTTGCGGTAGCGTGCCCTTAGGATGCCGTCGCACACCAACATACTGCGTCCATCAGGATAGACATCTGTGAGCTTTGCGGTGAAGTCGGTGTCTTTTGTGCTGCTCGTGATCCATAACTTGGCCCGAATGTGACCAGTAACCTCTACGGGAGCATTCAAAGGCGCGCTGTTAAACAGCAAGACATCGGGGCGGTTTTCCACACTGCGCTGATCGAAAGAACCGGCCGGGATGGTCAGGTTGCATCCACCGCGAGTGGGAACTGGGTTTTTAGGGTCAAATTGATAACTCATCGGTTTGTTGTTCGCGGTAGGCTTGCTCTGGGTGAGGGAGCCATCTGGTGACGGATACCAGCTTGTTTCTTTGGCCGGTATAGGCCAAGCGTTGGCATATCGCCACTGGTTGCCAGGTGCAGCTGGTTCACCAACAGCACCCATGGTGTAATAAGTGACAGCGTATCTCTTTGCGGCTGGAGGCATGCCTTTAAGTTGCTCATTCAGCCACTCCAGACAGGCCATGTCAACATTAACTTGACCAACATTGGGATAGGTAAACTCACCAACTTTATCCCAAACACCATGGCTAAATGGGCCTATGATAAGCCGTTGATGGCCTTTAGCTCCAGCACCACCATGTTTTTGAAGTCCCACAAAAGCGTCGATGGTTCCCTGTTGGAAAGTATCATACCATCCACCGATGTGCAGCCCTGCGGTATGCACTTTTCCGAAACGCTCATTTAGGTTATATGTCTTCCAGAAGCTGTCATAGGAACTATGCTCATGCCACAATGACATGTTGTCGGCATTAAACTGGCACATATTCACCCAGTTTACAGCCTGCTCCTCACGGAGAGCACCATTTTGGTAGATACACTGATTGTATATGTTAGCGGGTGCTATGATGGCTGTTATCGCGGTGAGGCCTTCTGGCTGGCTTCCTGCCGCAAGATACTGCGTCATGCCGTTGGCGCTGCCGCCGTACATGCCAATCTTGCTATTGCACCACTTTTGCGACTTAATCCAAGCGATCGTATCTGCACCATCTTGGTTGGCACCCCAGCCGTCGTCAAAGAAGATTTTGGCAAAGCCTTCAGATCCATAGCGCCCACGGGTGTTTTGGATGGCGACCGCGAATCCTTGTGCTAAAAAGCCCTCAGCTCCGCCCCGACCGTATGGTGTTCGCATAAGCACCACAGGAAACGGCCCATTACCGGACGGTAAATAGATATCGGTGGCAAGTTTAATGCCATCACGCATGGGCACCATTTGTGTATTATAGGGCTGTGCCTTTACTGAGCAACCTAAATAGCACGTGACTGCCAGCAGCATGCATATGTTTACAGCGAATCTCCGCATTGACGACCTCCGATTATTGTGTGCAGGGATATCATACCTAGACGGCTTCACTCACGCAAGAACAAGACGCAGAATCGAGGCTTCCCGCCCTTTTGTGATCATGAAAAACAGGGTAGACCAAAGCCTACCCTGTTAATGTGAATGCGATGCTGTATTTTATACCTATTTCACGAAATACAGCCAGCGAGTATGGTGTTTCGGCTCCATTTTTACCGCCACTATGCTGCCGTGGCGTGTGTAGCTTACTTCCTCGCCTTTACTGCCTGGTTTAACGCCTTCACAGTAGAGCTTGGCGCCCTGCGGAACGAGGTGAGCTGGCACGTAGGCTTCGGCACCCTTGGGAGCGTGAACTCGAAGCATACAGCAAGCTCCGCCAGGTACCTGGCGCTCTTTTGGTATCGCCGTGAAGGCGATGTGCTCTACAGGCCTGTCTGCCAGTTTCCACTTCTGCCCATCGATGACGATACCCTGACTGTCGCCTGAAGTTAGCGCTTCGATACCGTTCTTGCCTACTTTGAAGCAGAGTATCCAGTCGATCACTCCACTGACGATATGTCCGTCGATATGGAAGTCTTTAAGTTCCAGCTTTTGACCTGGCAATGTAATGTGTTTCATAGCTTCTTCATCGGATTTAGCATCGCGGGCGAAGTTGCCATCCCAGCTCTCTACGACTCGCGTTAGGTGATTGGTGATGCCTACAGCACCATTCGGGAAGCGGGTCGTCATGTATGGTGATGTTCGGCTGACGTAATCAGGGTTATCATTGATCTTGCCGAATTTACCGGTGGGCTGGTAAGCTCCGATACGAGTTAGGATGTCAAACCAGTATCGGGTTTCGTATCCTAAGCTTGCGGCTTGATCGTCGCGCGGTCTGAAGCCCAAATAGATCGCCAATCCGCCGTTGCCGCCGGGCTTGAGTGTGCCCACACATGCTCCCGATAGCTGTGCTATGGTTTGTGTGCCCGATGAAGGCGTTACGGCATATGTGCGATCCACGGTTTTATCTGTCAGGATGGTCATATCTTCCAATCCCTTGAGTAAACCCGTGTACTGGATTCGCTTGCCATTGGATACATTCCCCAACAAACCAGCAGGATCGGTAATGACACCGAATAATCGCTGGAAGTATGGCAGAGCGGAATCTCCTTCGAGAGTTAGGATCGGTATTGGACCGCTCCAAACTAGCTTTCCGCCTGTTTCCACAAAGCGTGTGATAAGCTGAAGCAGTTTTTTGCTTGGGAATGGCTCAAAGTGCATGCAGAGGGTCTTATAGACGTATCCCCTGATTTCAATGGAACCGGCACCCCATTTGGCCATTTCAAGCAGTTTTTGCTGGGTGATGTAGTTGGTATAAGCGTACTGAGTCATCCAACTGCCGAACCGCTCATCCCATGAATGCAGATCGATGGGGTAAAGTGTCAGCACATCGCTTCGCCGGTGCTGCATGTTCTGCACCACACCGATGATTGAGTTGCCAGTGGCACCTACCACGTTCTCCAACATCCAGCGTCGATGCCCTACAGGCCCAGGTGTTCCCCAGTGTGCGGCGTAAGCACAAGAGACATCGTTAATGCTGCCCAGCGAACAGGAGAGTGATAACCCCCAGTAGTTACGGTCGAGGAAACCGCCTTCTGCGGTGTCGTTGCCGTTGCCTGTTAGGTAATCACCCCATTTAAAGTAGTCGGCACAAGCTGCAGATGCTTGATGTATGGTGCAGCTCCAAACAAAGCTGTCTGTATACTCATATTTTGTGGCACCGTTAGCGACGTAGTCGCAGGTGGGGCTTTCTGCCCATGTCGCGTGTGCTCGAGCTTCCAGGGTGTGTCCCATCTTTTGCTCGGTATAATGTTTGGCTTCGGCGAACATGTTAGTCACTTGATCTTGAAGCAGGTGGAAGTATCGCGCGCGGAATAACGCCGCTTCAGCCGTGCCTCGCGGCCCATCTGATGGTGCATGGCCGTTGGTGGCCTTGGCCCATGTGCCGATAGACGCATCGTGCTGCCCAGACACCATATAGACCATCATCTTTTCCATGTCGCGATATTGCGGGCCGTATAACTCAGCATACTTGGCGGCCATGTTATCGGTGAGGTAGCGCAGAGCGAACTCGCCGTTATCGTGATGCGCGACATATGACCAGTCCTGCTGGATGTGCATCTCATCGCTGTAGAGACCGTTGAGTTTCACACCAGCCGCAGCGTATTTATCGATGATCTGCTTCATAAATTGCGGAGCTTCTGGGCTGAAGTAGTCCATCTCCGGCGTTTTATAACGCTGGATGATGAGCACGCGGTTGTAGTCTTTCAGGTCGGTTCGCCCGGTACCCGATACCACAACTCGCTGCACAGGGATACCGCCCTGGTTGGTGACGCCGGCGGATTCATCCACTTTGGATGTTGGGGTGATGTCGATGATCTCATCAGGATTAACTGTGAGGGTGCCCTCTCGGTCTGCCTCGCGGAATGCAAAAACACGCACTCCATCGGGGATGATGTCGATGATACCCTTATTATTAGTCCACTGTTTTTGGCGCCAGAAAGATACCGAGTAGTTGCCCGATTGCGGATCGCGGGCGCCTTCGCGATAATGCACCCATCGTCCGCTTTTTCCAGTTTTCTTGGCGAAGACCACACCTAGCTCAAGCGGGCTGATGATACTTAACTCCAAGCCTAAGCCATAATATTGTGCAAAAGCTCCGATTTTGGCGATACGAGTAATGAACTCATCGCTGTCAGAGGTGTATTTACGAGGGGCGTGTTGGCCTGGGCGATATTGGGCGAAGAAGTGGTCGTAGGCAACGATCAGAGTTCTTGCTCCGCCAGCTTTGGCCTCTTCGCAGACTTGGCGCAGGTTGCGCTCGTATTTGTCGAATGTGCAGGATAGGTCGACGACTTTTTCGGGATCCTGAAGGTCGTCGAGGTTTGCATCACTGACAAGTATGATGCCTGGCCGCGGCAGCTCAAAACCGTATGCGCCAGGGAATGATAATAGGTCACCTTTGTATAGATTCTCAGGGACATTGTTGTCGGCTGCACGGGCTGGCTTATTGAAAAGCAGCGCCAGGAACAGTGTGAGTATCACTAACAGAGTGCAAATATCGCTGATTGGCTGCATTACGAATGCATCCTCCTCGATTCACCCTTCGGCTGGGGGGTGTTATTGTGGTTAGTGTTCGGTGTCTATTTCATCTTTTCCTGCCTGCAGGGTAGGGCACTTTGCCTAGATAAATCGTTCATGTTATGCCAAAACACGCATGGCTATTTGGCATCATGATCCAATATCTTCTGAACCCTTACAGCGACATTGGCACCGAACATCGCTTGACCATAAATCGATGGGTGAACACCATCATATGTATACTGAGTAGCTATCGGGTCTTGGGTGATGAGCTTGTTCAGTGACGGAACATCAATGACATATATGCGGCGGTCGTTGGCTTTATGGCGAGCCTGAACCACAGCCGATATCTCATCTCTGTGTGAGCCAGAGCATGGCAGCACGCAAAAGATATATGCATGCGGGCAGGCACGGCGGATGGCTGTTGCCCACTCGATGTAGTTGCGGGTGACGTCTAGACCACCATAGTCGTTTGTGCCCATGTTGCAGAAGATATAGTCGGGTTCCGGCAGCAGAAGTCCATTGATAAGCCGCGTTGAGTTGGCATCGTAGTGATCCCAGCTCTGGTTGAGTGAGGGAAGTTCCATCACCCTAACCATGCCCTGTCCGCCGGTACCAAGCTGGCCATACTCGCAGTCGAGTGCAGAGCAGACGATGGGGAACCAGCTGCATCGCGCATTATTGGGTTCCAACTCTGACCATGAAGTGAAATGCGCTTCTACTCCGACACCTTCGGTGATGGAGTCTCCAAAACCGATGGCTAGTTTGGGCCGCTTAGGGTATTCGGTAATCATGCCTCCATCGTCAACCGCCAGCGCTGCGATGCGCAGGTGGCTTGTTGAACGCGTCCAACGCTGCTGCATGAGGTCAGTCGCGCGGAAATAGAACTCCACACGGTGGGGCCGAGCAGCATCGAGCTTTTGTGCGATGGGAAGGGTGTAGAGCTCACCAACCTTAGTAAGTTGAACATGCGTAAATGGTGCTTCGTCAACCGAATACTCCACAACAGGCATGGAGGCAGCAGGGCACCCGTTGTTGGCTGTGCCATCAATGACCAAACCGATGTTGGCTGTTCCATGCATGATGGTCTTAAGATAGGCACCTGGCATGGTGGCCTCAGCTCGGGCTGTTTGACTGCTGCCTGTGCACTTCCATACATAGGGCGATAACCCTACCCGCTTATCATCGATATAGATTGTATTCATGTGACTATTCCCCTAACTATGTAAGCATGAGCTACCACATATGATACTGCGAATATGCAGCTTGTGTATCAAAACTGACCATGAAACGCAGTGGATATCCCGATTTGGCAGGTATATTGGGCTTAACACACGAATACAGATGTTGATATGATTTCGTAGATTGAGGGTGAACTGTGATGATGAAGTGGTTATTGGCGGTTTGTTTGGCGTTTGTTTCGATGTGGGCATGTGCCGACAACACAGCACGGACTGTCGCCGATTATGGTGCCAAAGGCGATGGTGTTACAGATGACACCGCAGCCATCCAGAAGGCACTGGATAATGCCGGTAAAAATGGTGTTGTGCACTTACCGGCAGGCTCATTTGTCATTACCTCAGCGTTGAATGTGCCTGATGGAGTGACGCTGATGGGTGACGGCGCCCGCTGGGAAGGCTGTTCGACGAAACTCATCGTACCGAAGACGGGTTACTCGGCAGTCAAACTGAACCACACCAGCGGGGTGAAAGCACTGGGGATTTACTATCCCAATAACCGAAGCTGCGTGCATCCAGAACCATATCCTCCGTCGATACTGCTTCAGGGCATAAACCCCAGCGTGGAGAACATCGTGTTCGACTGTGCATGGATTGGCGTCTGCACGGCCCCTGGCGGCAGCAATTCGGGGCAAGCTATGTTAAAGGAGTTAACGGGCTTTGTGCACAAAACCGGCATACACCTATCTGGCTGTCGTGACGTCAACCGCATTATCGATGTGCACTGGTTTGTAGGCGGTGATGGCGCGGAGCCTGCGTACTATGCGTCTCATCGGGTTGGTTTTGAGTTCGGCGATGTGGATGGGATCATCATGGATCGCTGCTTCATCATACGCGGTAAAACATTCTTTCACCAGCTAGCGGTTAAAGATACCCCCAGTGATAAACCAGAGGAAGCGCAGTCTTTGGGTCACCACATTAACCTCTGCTGGATAGAAGATGTCGATCAAGGATTTGTGTTTGACGGCACGTGCGGATTTGTAATTAACAGCGCGAATATCTTGGTGCGCGAAGGCGGAGTGGGCGTTAAGGTGACGCCAGGCAGCCTGTATTACAACGCAGTGATCAGCGGGGTGCAGGTGCGCACTTTTGGCAAGCCTGCGGTTGGAATTGAGTATAACCCGCGGGATGCGCATCTGCGCAATAGATTGAGCATATCTGACTGCCAAATCATCGATGGTGCCCCAGCGATAAAACTTGGGGCCGGTGCACGAAGGGTTAATCTGCATGACTGCAGCCTGCAGGCTGCCTCTGGGCAACCTAATGTGCTGATATCCAAAGGGGCAGATATGCTGGTGATAACCAACAATGTGCTGACAGGCGGCATGGGCATTGTCGACAACACCGCGAAAGGCACAAAGAAGACGATAACCGGCAATCTGCGCGAAAAATAACACGAATATCCCTGTTGCTGCTTGGCGCATATTCAAGCCAAGCAGCAACAGCGCCTAGGGGCAGCGGTTGACGCTGCCTAGCTGCTTCATCCATCGTTCCACAACAGACGAAATGGCGTGTTTTGCGCCCTCCAGCGCTTCTGCATACCATCCTTTACCATCATGGCTCACATGGTAGTCGTATAGCGAAGTCATAAATGCTTTGCTGAGCTCGCTGGCCACATTGACCTTGCTGATGCCGATATCGATAGCTTGAGCAAGCTGATCTTTTGGTGTTCCTGAACCGCCATGCAGCACGATGGGCACGCTGACGCTGTTGCGGATGGCTTGCAGCCGGGCGAAATCCAGAACTGGCGCCTGCGTGTAAAGGCCATGAGCATTGCCGATGGCTACCGCCAAAGCGTCGACACCGGTGCGCTCAACAAACTCAGCGGCTTTGTCGGGGTCGGTTAGCTCTGCTCGGGCGGCGCCTTCGGTGACGTGGTCGTCCACCTTTCCCACCGCACCTAACTCGCCTTCCACGGTAACGCCCTTAGCATGCGCCATCTGCACAACAAGCCGCGTCAGCAGGATGTTTTCCTCGAAGCTCCGCTGAGAGGCGTCCATCATGACCGAAGGAAAACCTGCGTCGATACATTCCCCCACGAGTTTAATATCCGTCGCATGGTCGAGATGCAAACAGACCGGCACATCGGACACTGATGCTGCATATTTAGCGATATCGACCACTGCGTTTACTCCAAGCAGTGGGATTTCGCAGGGCCCAATGATATACATCACAGGCGATTTCAACCTGCTGCCTGTTTCGGCGATCGCCATGGCGCTTTCGAAGTTGGTGTAGTTGAACGCGCCAACCGCATATCTCTGTGTCTGCGCCTCCGGTAAAAGCTCATTTAGTCCGACGAGTTTCATGATATGCTCCCATCTTTTGCACTGATACGGTTCAGCTTCTGAGGGGTGTCATGCAGTATTTTTCGGGCGATTTCCAGCGCCATCGACTTGGTATACTGACCGGAGTTGATTTTGCTGGCAAGCACCGAAGCCAACTGTTTTCGTACAATCATCGCCTTGCCATAAGCCCATTCAACACAGTATGCGTCTGAGAAGAAACCTATCTGCTTGTTGGTTGGCAGCATGTCCAGCCTTTCCTCCATGACTTGGCGGATACTGGAAGGAAAGAAGTTGTGCCACCAGTATCCCGCTAATGACAGATTGGGCAGCTCACGGCAGAGGCTGCAGAGCGACTGGTTGGCATGCAGGCTAGCCAGGAAGCATTGAAAGCGTATGTTGGGATGGCGGCTGACCATATCTGCTAGCTGTTTGATGGATTGCTGAGAAAGCCGGCTTCCCGTTTCGTACGGCAGCGGTTCCGCTCCGAAGCTAAACTGAAAGAGCACACGGTTGCCAATGTGTTGCTCGAAAGCATCAAGAAGCTGTTCGTTGATATATGATGCGTAGATATCCCGTTCCTCAGCACCGGCGGTGCCTCTGCGCAGCAGAGCCGCCGACATCTGTTCGTCACTGACAGGTGTCAGGTTGATGTCGGTTGATATGTGGGTTGCCATTGATGTCACCTGACCGGCAGGAATGTGCTGCACATACCATGCGATGGCCTCCTGAACATCGCTGATATTCCTAATCACACGTGACGTGGATGGGCGCTGCCCGGCACCGATGGGTGCAGGCGGTCCGGGTAACTCACCCCAACAACGCTCTAGTTCATACAGTGCAGTGTCATATTCACCCCACTGGCAGCGGGTAAAGAACGCCCATTCCAGCGAATAACTGAGGATGTCATCGTCTGTGTTATCCTGGCGTCGGGCGATTTCGGTGCTAAACCGCTCTATCCCTGCTTTAGCACAAACCATGCGCTGCCATTGGTGGTCATCGGCATGTTTGCGGATCGCAGTGTCAATACCGAGCCAGTTGTTAGCCGTTACCGGTTCATTAATGCCGTATAAATCCTTCAGGATGGTTCGGATACCCCAAGCGATGCTCGTGTTTTGGGTATGCGCGAGATAAGGCAGTGCCTCGATGATCCGCGAGTGGGCCTCCTGCTGCGTGGGCCATGCGGGATATTGCGTTAAGCGCTCACCGCTAGGGCACCCAGCTGCATACAGATCGCTGATAGACATATGGTAAAGCAGAATGTCGTGCAATCCCTGTGCACCAAGATGCCCACCGATAAGGTGTGTATGTGCATCAATGAGCGGTAACTGCAGCAACTCATCATAGATATCGTCGACGTGTACAGTTGGCATACTAGCGCTCCCTTATTCAGCACGCAGGATATCACTGCTAACTGCGCTAAGTATAGCATCACAAGAACCCGCATAACAAGAGTTCTGGAGGTTACCCTGTGATACCTCAAATATCTGTAGTCGGTGTTGGGATATGCTGTCAAGACACAATCATCAAGTCGGCGCGTCCTGAATGGGGCGGGACGGCTTGGATACATGACTGTCATGTTCAGGGCGGAGGATTGGTTGGCAGTGCATTGGTGGCCTGTGCCCGGCTAGGAGCGTGCTGCCGGATGTATAGCCTGCTGGGAGCAGACGCCGTCGCCGCGGATATTGTCGCTGGACTAACGGATGAAGGTGTCGATACGTCAGGGGTTTGCTTGATACCAGGTGGTAAAAGTCCTTTCAGTGTCATTCATGTCGATGAAGAATCGGGTGAGCGCACCATATTCCATCGAAAAGGTGTGGGTTTGGCTCTGCAGACGCCGATCGACTTTGAGGCTATTCGCAATGCGCAAGTGGTGATTGTGGATGATATCTACTTGGAGCTTGCCATTTCGGCTGCTAAAGCTGCAAGATCATATGGCATACCGGTTGTGGCAGACCTCATACCCGATGGACACCAAGATGAGCTGCTTGGTTATGTTGATGTCATCATCGTGCCTCATGACTATGTGAGATATTACGGATTTGAGCATGATTACAACAAGGCACTAAATGAACTGCACAGTTATGGTGCCGCAACAGCCGTCATCACCTTAGGTAAAGAAGGCTGCATCTACTCGGGTGCTGGCAAGCGGGGTCGGTTAAGCGCGTTTGCGGTTGATGCCGTCGATACCACAGGCGCTGGCGATGCCTTCCACGGAGCGTATGGCTTTGCCGTGGCGATGGGGTGGGACTATGCCCGATGTTGCGAGTTCGCATCTGCCGTTGCGGCCATAAAATGCACCAACACTGGCGGACGAACCGCCCTGCCAACGCTCAGTGAAGTTGAGCATTTTTTGCACAGCCACTCTGTCCAGAACCATGCGATAGAAAGCTAGAGACTATCTATTCATCAAACACGGTCGTGAGATGAGCCCTGCTTTTTTATCGTATATCCATCCTCCGCAGATCCCAGTCGTTTGGCAAGCTCGGCATGGAATGAGGCGACCATTACCATCAGCAACCTTTCCTTTCCCTTGACACATGGAGCATATGCCGCTGCCATGGCAACATGGCGGGTTACTCCTAAGGAATGTCAGTTTGCCTTTGCCTTTACACAGGCTGCATGGGACACCCGTCAATGGATTGCTGCCAGGTGGAAAGATGGTTCCGGTACCTTCACATTTAGGGCAGGTGATGGTCACACTCGGAGACACTCGTTCACGGGCTAGCTGTGAGTTGAAAGCACGAGCCTTATGTGATGATGATTGGTAGTTATGACCAAGGCTAATGGCGAGTACGACCACCGACATTGAAACTATGACCAGTGCCGTAATAAGTGTTCCCCATCGGGGGTATACGCATCTTGGCTTATGATTCATCTGTTGTACCATCCGATAGAACGATATTATTATGATTTGGTAATACTGGTTCGATAGTACTTGAGTATAGTTTACAATGATAATCCGCAAATATCAGGCATAAATGCCGAGATTATGTATTAAATAATGTGTTTTTCACACCATTTTGTGAGGTAAACGATAATATGACTCGTGTTTGTGTGTGTATCGTTACAGTCATAAATTAACCCTAAAACTGCAGATGGTCAGCTATTGCTTAACAATAACTGACCATCTGCACACACGAAAGTGACGTCATCGGGGTTCGCCGCGTGTCTATACTCCAGAGTAGCAGCTAAACCCACCGTCAACAGCGACCATGCTGCCCGACACAAACCGCGAGGCATCGCTGAGCAGCCAATGAATAGCTCCCCATAAATCGGAACTGTCACCAAAACGTGCCATCGGTGTGTGAGCAATCACCTTGTTGCCTCTGGCGCTGTAACCGCCAGTTGAGGGGTCGGTCAACAGGAACCTGTTCTGTTCCGTGATGAAGAATCCCGGTGAAAGGGCGTTAACCCTGATGCCTACTGGAGCCAGATGAACCGCCATCCATTGGGTAAGGTTGCACACAGCCGCTTTCGCAGCCGAATAGGCCGGTATCTTGGTTAAGGGCCGTATGGCATTCATACTGGCGATGTTGATGATGGTGCCGCATTTTTGCTCAGCCATTACCTGGCTGAACACTTGCGAGGGCAGCAGTGTTCCTACCAAGTTGAGGTCAAATACCTGACCAAATGCGTCCGCAGGCAGCTTGAAGAAGCTGTTATCTGCCAATAAATCATCGGGGTCTGCCGTTTCGGTAGGGGTTGTGGCTTTGGGATTGTTACCGCCTGCGGCATTGATCAAGCCGTCTATGCGGCCATAAGCCTTTAAGATAGCATCGCGGCTCTGTTCAAGCTGTTCGCGGTTTTGCACATCGCAGCTCAAGGCCATGGCTTGACCGCCGTCTGCGGTAATCTGGCTGGCCACTGCGGATGATTTCTCAAGCGAGCGGGCGATGATAACCACTTTTGCGCCATTTTCAGCGAGATACTGACAGGCAGGCGCAAATAGACCTCCGCTGCCGCCGGTTACCACAATAACGCGCTGATCGATATCAAATATGTTCTTACTCAATTTGCGTCTCCGATGAACACCGACTTAAGGTGCCTGATGATATGATCCCGCACGAATTCGTAGTGCAGCGGCTCATTGCTATTGAGAGCATCTGTGATCTCTTGTTTGTACATATCCAGCAGCACGCCGTATGAAATATGGATTAGTTGCCGCACATCCAGCCTGGCGTAGAACTCTGCGATATTGCTTGGAACATGCTCGGGGAATTGTTCCGGCGTGATGGCAACCACATAGGCCTTTTTGCTTTCCGGCAGAGCTGCCAGACTTGCCTCATACAGTTTGCAGAACAACTCTGGGTTTACGGCGGCAATCATCTGCACCGCTTGCAGCCAACTGGTTCCGCTGGTTTTTAGGTGGAAGTGGCTGCCGGCGATTTTTCGGAATTGGCCGTATATGCTGAACTTATCGCTGCCTGAATGCAGGCTCAATCTGTATCCGCCCACCAGCCTAGCTATTTCGGCGTGGATACTGAGGCTGCGTGTAAACTCGTCCATATCGCCAACGTAGTCAACGCCTTTTTGGAAGGCTCCAGGGAATTTCGGCGCCAATGATGAGAAGCCTACACCTAGACGGTGCAGAAGCTCCGCAACATACACATGATCTTCTATGGTGGTTTGACGTGCGCCTTCATCGATGCTCACTTCCAGGTCATACTTAGCGATACTGGCCGATATGATCTGGGCGAAGCGCTGAACCTGCTGCATACTTTTTTCGTATATCAACGCCGATTTTGTGAGCTCAATTTCGGAGAGTTGGTAGTTGTATCCCTCGGGTGTGTTAATCTGCTGAGATGCGAAATAGTTAATGATGCTTTTGCTGAGCGGAGTGAGCAGATCGGAGCAAGCGGTGACGCTGTCAGAGCAGAGGTCATTGATGTCCTGCAGCCAGTCACTGCAGTCAATGGTGTACATGCTGTAACCCGCGTCAATGGCATCGCGCAGGTTCTTCTCATCTTTGATGTGGTCGGCGTCGGCGCCAAACGGCCCTTCGTAGCCTGTTTCTATCACACCCATCACGGCGTCCAGCAACACAGACTCAAAGCTGCGATGGCATTTTTCCAGTTCGCGCGGCGATTGCTGTGCGATGACAGGAAAAGCGGGATACTTCTCCACGGCTTCAAGGTGAGCCGCACTCACCATACCTAGTCGATCTCCAGTGCCAAAGCTCATGGGGAGGTGGCAGGGTTTTGGCGTGATGTCCATCATCGCTTGCAGCCGTTCGTAGTTATCCCAAGTCCATGGGTAGATGTTTGCTGTTAGTTGGGTGGTCAATGGAAGGCCGCTGGGGTAGAGTGGGTCAAGAAGTCGGAACTTTTGGTTGCCGGAAACAATGCCTATATATTTGGTATTTTCTTTTTTAACAACAAAAATTCCCGATCCATCGCATAATGGCTTACAGGATGCGGGATATAGGTGAAAGCCTAGTTTGTTTACTGTCGGCTCCAGTGTTGTGTTCATGTTAAACCGCCCTCCATGGCTTGAGTATGGTCATCTGTTGAACAGTATATCGCCGATTCTTTCAAAACACATCCGTGTTATTTCACCCTAAAAATACCACGAGCGAGATAGCCTCTGGATATCTATCCCGCTCGTTGACTTGCTGTGCAGAGCAAGCTATTTCATCACTGTGAATCCCAGGAACACACTTTGTCCGTGTCCCAACAGGTCTTTGGCTGTGGGGATGGCACCGTCGGTAAAGTCAAACTGCACGATACCGTTGCGTGTGATCCAGTTTAAGTGAAAGTTTGGACTGCCGTCGTGGCTGTTGACCGTAGCATTCAGGTTAGGTGTGAAGGCGTATTTAACGCCAACACTGGTGACATTGGACTCACGACTTTTAAACCGACTGCCCGTGTCTAGAATATCCCACTCTGTGAAGTATAGGGTGGTTTTGGGGTTGCACTGCCAACTAGCACCGTAGCTGACGCACCTCTGCAGGAATTTCTCCGTCTGTTCCACATTAGCCGACTGCTTTGTGAAAGCAGGATATAGTGTGGCTTTTGCATCATGCTCCTGGTAGCTGTAGTTTAGCCCCAGTCGTACGCCATTCGGCAGGAACTGGGTAACGCCTACACGGCCACCCATTTTGCTGTGAACCCAGCTTTTAATGAGAGGCGTGGAGCCTACAGACGACTCAAGCGCGGTGTTGTCTTTAGGAATGATACTCACGCCGACCGAGGTGTTGTTGAACCGCTGAGCGTATGACAGCTCGTATGCTTCACCGTTTAGCTTTACGGGTAGTGTTGGCAGGCCTTCCAGCGGGTGCATGTTGCTGCTGAAGCTCTTTCGCGAGATCCTTGCAACACCGGGACCAACAGCTACTAATACCGCTTGTGTGCTTGTATCCACATTGAAGCCGTTAAATGAGAAAGAACCTTGGTATATCTCGGCAGCTTCGGATTTACCGCGTTCTATGAGTACCGTATTCTGACTGGCATATTTTGAGCAGGTATCACCGGTGACTTCTCCGCCTGACGTAGCGACCCATCCGAAAGCCATGTTACCTAGTTTATTAAGTGCGGTAGGTGATGGGGCTGCGCTGAAAGCGGGAAGGGAAATCATAAGGGAGCCAAGCAAAGACGCATACAGAGTGCGTGATGTCATGTGGTATCCTTTCATGCGAACTATAATAATCTATACCAAGCAACTTTACCAGTTGTCACAATGCATGTAAATACAAATTTAAACTAAAAAGCAATTATGTAATTTATAACATTAGACTGAATGTGTATAATTTACACTAAATTGACAATATTTATGTCAATATATAGGCGATAAGCTTATAATGTTAAACTAATGTTATTTATATGGCAAATATACCATATCCGGGTATTAGAGGTGATGTGTCAGTGAATAAATTACACGACAGTATCGTTTTGGCAGATTGGTGCTGAGATTGGGTGCCATAGATGGGGAGGAAACTAGTCAGCCAGCGGATTTAGGGCATAAACTGCGCCGTAAGGCCCGGATTATGCCCTTGGTGAAGAAATATCTGCAGATCGCTATTTAGCTGCTGCTGTGACAAGATGTGCTAAGCAGCTGATGAAGTCGGGTGAGGCATTCATAGACGCCGTCCTGCGGTAAGTTAGTCCCAATTTGGCAGCATGTTCCTTGACTTCGATATCGAGGTCATAAAGAACCTCAAGGTGATCGCTGACAAATCCAACTGGGCACACGATGATATTGTTAATGCCTTGCTCCTCTGAGATTTCATCAATGGTTTCGGTGATGGAGGGGCCAATCCACGGCTCGCTGGTGCGGGCGGCACTTTGCCAGGCGACAGTATATTCGGGAATACCGCATCGCTCTGCCGTCAGATCAGCGGAACGCTGCACCTGGGCTTCGTAATCGTCATGCCAGCTTCGGATGCGTGTGGGAAGGCTGTGTGCGCTGAAAATCACCATGGTTTCATCGGGTATCAAGCCATACATCGCATCGGTAACACGATCGGTAACGGCGGTGATGAACAAGGGGTCATCACCCCACCTGGGTATACTCTGAAGCGTGATGTTGTATTCCGATGCTAATGGTTCGGCTCGTTCAAAGTAGCGATCTGCGCCTAGTTTACAGCTATGCGGGGCAAGCGCTAATGCGATGGCATCGCGAACCCCCATATCGCGCATGGATGCCAACGTCTCTTCTATGAAGGGGTGCCAATGCAGGTAGCCCACATGAACACGGGCACGGAATCCTAAGCCCATCAGTTCCTGCTGCAGTTCTTCTGCTTGCGATCGCGTAATGGAGGCCAGCGGCGATGGTCCGCCTAAAGTTTCGTACCGGGCAGTTAACCTGCGCAGCGCTTCAGCCGGTATTGGCATACCGCCTCGTATATGCTGGTAATACGCAGGAAGATCACTTAACTCCTCCGGTGCACCATGAGCCATCAGCAGAACATCCATGTTGTCCTCCCCTTAAAACAAAAGGGGCGCCGAACAGGCACCCCTTAATGGTATTTCTTAACTAGTAGTGTTGTTCTTCTGTAACTGTACCTCGGAACGTGCGATGTATCCAAATGGTATAGGCAAGAACAACAGGCAGCATGATACCCGTTATGATGGTCATCGTCTTCAATGTGAGTTCTGAGCTGGAGCCATTCGCCGCAGTTATGCTAAGCGAAGGGTCGTTTGATGCAAACACCATGTTGGGGAACAGCATGATGCCCATGCTTACGATAAACAGCACGATGCTTACGCAGGAACATGTGAAGGCCACTGTCAAACGTGTTCGCTTCACGAAAACACCTACTGCTATCGCAAGACCATAAGCAATAATGGGCACAACATACAGTATCGGTTCCGCTTGGTAATGGCTCATTAACGGGCTTTTCGCTGCTGTAATGCCAATGTATGCCGCGAGTAAGATGGCATACAGCCCCCATGCGTTAAGCGCGCCCTCCTGCAGACGGCGCCTGACTTCACCCGAGGTTCGGACAGTGCCAAATACTGCGGAATGGGTGATCATGAACACCAGGCTCATGACACCGGTAAACAATCCTATAGGGTTCAACAGCGAGAAGAGGTCACCGGTGAAGTTGCCGGAAAAGTTAAGTGGGATACCCCACAATAGGTTACCGGCGGCTACGCCAAACAAGAAGGCTGCAAGCAAACTGCTGATACCGAATATCTGTGACCACCTCATTTGCCACTTAATGCTTGCGATTTGATGCCGGAACTCCAGTGACACCGCACGCAGGATCAACATGAACAGCACGAGCATCATGGCCAAGTAGAAGCCGCTGAATACCGTGGCATAGACGTGAGGGAACGCTGCGAAGAGCGCTCCACCGGCCGAGATCAGCCAGACTTCATTGCCATCCCAGTAGGGCAGTATGGAGTTCATCAGCATGTTGCGTTCTTTTTCGTCTTTGGCTGTAAGCATCCACCAGCCCATGCCAAGGTCGAAGCCATCAAGCATGGCATATCCCGCGATGAGGATGCCAATCAACCAAAACCAGGTGGATTGTAGAAGAGTAGGTTCTGTCATGCCGATTCACCTCCCTCTGGTCCCTTAGCAATATGCTTGCAGATGACCATCAGCCACAGTCCGAATATCGCAGCATATACCACCAAGAACATGATGATTGTCAGCATTATTTGCCAAGCGGGCACGGTCACGCTCACCGAATCTGCAGTCAGCAGCATGTTTTGCACTGTCCACGGCTGACGCCCCATTTCGGTCACCATCCAACCAAGGTTGTTGGCGATCCAGGGCAGCGGAAGCATCCAAAGCGATATCTTGAGGAAGAATTTACTATCGGAGAGCTTGTTTTTCCACCAAAGCCACATGCCCACCAGCACATATAGGGCCATCAACATGCCTAGCCCAACCATAGCTCTGAATGAGAAAAAGAGCAGCGTGATGGCCGGCCAAATATCTTGAACCTTCTTCACTTTGGGATTGTTGATGCCATTTAGTATGCGGGGGTCATTAAGACCAACCACTTCACCTTTAGGCGTGCCGTTAATCAGCAGGCTCAACACATAGGGAACACGGATGGCTGCGGTGATTTTTCCCTGCTGCGGCTGCGGCCAGCCGATGAGTGTCATAGCGGCGGGATCTTCCGTGTTGAAGTGAGCCTCGTATGCAGCAAGTTTTACGGGCTGGTTCTTAGCGGTGTTTACTGCGTGCCAGTGGCCCAATAACGGCTGGGCGCATGCGCTGATCAACGCCCACACTAAGGCGATCTTCATGGATTTCAATGCGAACAGTGTGTTCTTGCCTTTTAGTAAATACCAAGCACTGACGCCGATCACAAAAAATGAGCCTGTTAGTATGGCACCGTCGATTGTGTGGAAAAACCGCGGAAGCATACTGGGATTCATCACTGCGCTGCCGAAGTTGCTGAGCACCGGCCGGCCATTGCTCATCACATATCCGGCAGGGGTCTGCTGCCAACTGTTGGCAATGAGAATCCAGAATCCGGAGATGGTGGATCCGAAAGCAACGAGGAACGCCGACAGCTTCAGCATATCGGCTGATACCTTATTCCAACCGAGCAGAAGAACCGCCATGAATGTGGATTCTAAGAAAAATGCAGTAAGCGCTTCTGCTGCCAGGAGTGAGCCGAAAATGTCACCGACGAACCGCGAGTAACTGGCCCAGTTGGTTCCGAATTGAAACTCCATGGCGATACCGGTGCTGACACCGACCACAAAGCTGACACCAAAAAGTTTAATCCAGAAACGAGCCATAGCACGGTCTGCAGCGTCTTTGGTTTTTGCCCATCGACTGACCATGCCGAAGATAATCCATGATAGGCCAATTGTAAGCGGGGGGAAGAGAAAATGAAAGGCTATGGTTAACCCAAACTGTAACCTTGCGAGAAGAACAGCATCCAACCCTCGCACCTCCGAAATTGTAGTATTTCAGTTATACCTTATTACCAAAAGTAATGGACAAGGCTTGCTACATTTTATCGGTTGGGGAGGTGCAATCGCATCACCTCCCCGGGATTTATTGGCGGTTTGATACGGAATTACAACTGAAAGATACCCCAGCTAATTCCACAGCACTTTATAGTAGTATTATTTGCAGATGAGGTGATTTCAACACCGTCACCAAGAAGTTTTTCGGCATGATCAGCCGGGTAATCCACGCTGATGCTTTTCGCCTCAGCGCTCGGGTTAATGACCACGAGTATGCGTTGATCATCTGTTTTGCGTTCATACACGAATGGATATCCGCCGTTTTCGCTGGCGATGACCGAAAGCTCAGCATATGTCTGCAGCGCCGGTGTGGCCTTGCGCAGTTCATTTAGGGCGCGAACACACTCAAGCAAGCTGTCGGGCGTGCCGATTTGGTCGGCGACTGTTGGGCGATCCTCTTTGGGATCGATAGGCAGATAGAGCTTCTCGGCTGTTGCTTTACTGAATCCGGCATTCAGTGTGTTGTCCCATTGCATGGGGGTTCTGGCGCCTGTTCGTTGGTATCCACCCTCATGGCTCTGAAGCCATCCCAGATGATCCATACCAATTTCATCGCCGTAGTAAACAAACGGAACACCCGGCATAGTCAGCAGCCACACGAATGTCAGCTTCAGTTCTTGTTGAGTTCGGCCATAACCCTGACGGCTAACATCATGGTTTCCGCTAAACAGCGACACCACACCCAGCCCCTTCGTGTTGACCAACAGATCATTCACATAGTCATCAATGAACGGTTGGATGCTACCTTCAGCAGCAGAACTGAAGTAGCTGGGGCTTGTTTTGCCTCGGAAACCCCACCAGTCCTCATGCCCTCTGGTTAAGCAGCAATAACCCTCGCGAAGCTGAAGGTAGAAATCTATGTGGAATCCTGCCTGCAGAGCGGTTTTGGGATCACCCCATTCGCTGATAAGCACACATTCTGGGTAGTCAGCATCGAACATGGCGCGCACATCATTCCAGAACTCAATGGTCTTTTTACTGCCCACATCATTTTTAACTAGCGAAGCGGCCATATCTACGCGGAAGCCGCTGCATCCCATATCCATCCAGAAGCGCATGGTATCAACCATTTCCTTGCGCAGTGCTTGAACATCGGGATGGTCAACACCGAGCTGCCAGGGCTTAGCTGGGTCAGGATTGGCATATCCATAGTTCAATGCTGGCTGTGCATAAAAGAAGTTGCTGAGGAATGCGCCGCATCGGTTGCCGTAGCCCAAGATAAACGCTGGGGAATCGCCGCGGTCCCATATGTTATTGGTCCACACATACCAGTTGGAATACTTATTTGGCTCCGCTTTGCAGCTCTGCTGGAACCATTCGTGCTCTAGTGCAGTGTGGCCGGCTACGAAGTCCAGGCAGACACGCATTCCGCGCTTTTTGGCTTCGGCGAACAGACGTTTAGCGTCATCATTGGTGCCATACCGAGGCGCTATCTGCCGGAAGTCCTGCACATCATATCCGGCATCTCTGAATGGCGACAAGAAGCATGGGTTTACCCATATGGCATTGAAGCCCATCCATTTGATGTAGTCGAGTTTGTCTATGATACCTTGAAGGTCACCGATGCCATCGGCATTGGTGTCGTAGAAGCTCTGCGGATATATTTCGTAAAAAATGGCATCATCAAGCCATTTTGGGTTTGTGCGATTCATATATTAATCCTTCCTCAGATTCGAGTGTCTATATCTTTCTATATTGTGACGTACCCCACGCGTGAAACTAAAAGGTCACTCCATGTTTAACAAGCTGTTGATGCAGTTCTACTCCGTTTAACTGAGAGACGGGGCAGCCTTGTTGGATGCTCATAGTCGCAGCAAGCCCAGCCGCCTGACCAAGCGCCATGCAAGTCCCAGTAACACGATAAGATGCATGTGCTTCGTGAGTTCCGGAAATGCACCGACCAGCGGTCAGTACCCCCTCTATCCCCTTGGGGAGAAGGCATCTATACGGTATTTGATAAGTGTTGATTGGGGCGGCATGGGCGCTTGGCAGGTCATTATCCTTGGTCAGCGAGTGGATGTCTACCCCAAAGCCGCACGAAGCCACAGCGTCATCAAATGACCGTCCAAGCTGCAGATCCTCTAGACTTAACATATACTCGCCGATAATCCGGCGTGACTCCCGAACCCCAATAGTGCTCGCGGTTTGTGTGAGCCGAACATGCTCCAGCTCTGGGATGTGGCGGAATACCTTAACCGCATCATGTGCCTGTTGCCGCGCCTGAACAATCGCCTGGGTGATGGAACGCGTATCCAGCGGGTTCACTCGGTAGACATGCGTGAGCTGCACCGCGGCCCGATCGGCATCGGGCAGGGTGATGATCCATGGCGCGTTGTTCACGCGTTTAAATGGCAGGCTGATATCTAGATGGTGCTCGGAAATGGCCCCGACCATGAGGTCATATAGCTGTGGTGACGATTGCTGCGTGAAGCTGCCAACTCCGTCCATTTCAAACATCAAGGTCATTGGCTGCACGTAGTGGTGTGATAGGCTGCCTAGCTCATACTGCGCGCCGGCTCGTGCAGCCACGTCACCGTCGCCAGTGCAGTCGATGACCACTTTAGCAATGACCGCCTCTCTGCCTGATTTGCTTTCTACAATGACACCGCAAACATCCGAACCATCTCGGATAACATCTGTGACTAGGGAGTGATACCAAAAAGAGGCGCCTGCATTGCACATCATCTGTTCCAGCAGAAGCTTCATCTGCTCTGTGTCAAACGTCGGAGCGCATACCCATTCGCGCCATCGACTTGCCGACTGCAGTGCATCAACTATCTCCGCGACGATCCATCCATTGCGGTGGAACTCAAAGAAGGGGTTCAGCAAACCCGCGCACCACATTCCGCCTAACATGCCAAACCGCTCTATCAGCAGAACGGACGCGCCTTCACGCGCGGCGGCGAGAGCGGCTCCCACACCTGCGGGACCACCACCAGCCACGAGCACATCCACTTCGGCTGCGATGGGGGTGTGACGTGCGGGCTCGCTGACGCAGCCTGCGCTGCGGTCAAAATGTGCGTGCTGCGGGGTGTTGCTGTGCGATGAGCTCATGATGGTATACCCCTTTGCTGCCGAGTTGGTTATCCTAAAACCGCGTGGTAGTGGCCGAGTATTTGCGGGTATAGTTCGTTCCATGAAAGGCGGCCGCGATGCAGGCGTGCGCTGCCTTCACGAAGTTGATCCAACAGTTGTTTGCTGCCTAGGCAGCGCGACACTGCTGCTGCGAGTGCATTCACATCGCCGGGAGGCACGAGCAGTCCCGACTGGCCATCTTCAAGCATCTCGCTGATAGCACCTACATTACTGGCGACCACCGGTTTCTCAAACGCCAAAGCCGTGGCCTGGATACCCGACTGTGTGGCATCGAGATAGGGCAGCACCACTAGGTGGCTCTGCGCGAAAAACTCCGCCATTTCGCGGTGACTGACATATCGATTGACAAACACCACGTTGGGGGTATCATCGATGAGCTGCTGAACAGAAGCTGATTCCAGTCCAGTGCCAACCACGATCAACCGCGCGGTGGGATGCTGTGCAGCCACTTGTTTCCAGGCCTGAAGCATAACATCGGTGCCCTTATATTTCGATAAACGCCCCGCCAGCAATACAGTTGGTGTATCAGAGGGGGCTGGGAGTGAAGGATAGCGTGTGAGGAAGTCTAGTCCGCCATGCCAAACGGCGGCGCTGGTGTGGCTGCCTGCTAGTGGGTAGTATTCGCGCATAAGCTGCGCCGAATACTGACTGTAGTTCAATAAATTAGGGTGTCGTGAGATCAGCTTATCGGATATGGCTGTGCGCACCCACTGTTTTTTACGCAGGATATCCTCACCCGAGTGCGGTTTTGGGTCGTGAACCGTAAGAATACTCGGCGCTTTGGCATGGTTCAACCACCATAACATGATCAGGTTGAGTATTGGGTCGGTATTGCATTGGCAATGGATGATATCGGCCTCTTTGGCCAACTTTAATAGTTGCAGCCGGTGTGAGTAGTATGTGGCGCTGCGCAGACGCACGCTGGCCCATTTGTGACACTGTATGCGACTGTCTATGAAGCGATCGAACTCCCCGGCGTATGGTTCCAGCTCGAAGCCGATTGTGCTGATCTGCACCATGTTGCTGTCGCATAGTCGATTGGCCAGCTCCAGGTTGCAAGCTAGAAATGAGTGGCATTGCAGCAGTATTCGCAGCGATGGTTGCTGGGTCACGATAGTTGAGCCTTCAAAAAGCTGTAGTAAAAAGATATCCCTTCTTCTAGGCTAAGGAATTGCTTCTTATAGCCCGCCTCTCGCAGTGAGCTGATATCGGCTTGCGTATAGCTTTGATATTTACCCTTAAGCTCGCTAGGGAATGGTATGTAAGAGATGCTTCCACTGCCATGAAGCTTTATCAGCGTCTTAGCGATGTCATTGAAGCTTCTGCTAACTCCGGTTCCTGCGTTGAAGATACCTGTTTGGGGTTTATCAAACCCGAAAAACAGGTTGATGCTGACAACATCCTGAACGCTGATGAAGTCGCGTTTTTGTTCACCGTTGCCATAACCATCGGTTGCTTCGAATAGTTTAGCTTCGCCAGTGCTAACGAGTTGATGGTATAACTGCGAGACCATGCTGGCCATTCGTGCTTTGTGTGCTTCGCGCGGACCGAATACATTGAAGTATCGCAGGCCGGTGACAGGTGATTCTAGAGTGCGCTGCAGGCTTCGCACGTGTTGATCAAACAGCAGTTTGCTGTAGCCATATACGTTAAGGGGACGCTCGTATGAAGGCTCTTCCTTACAGAAGGTGGTTTTGCCGTAGACTGCCGCGCTTGATGCATAGACCATAGGCACTCGCACCCGTTGGCAGTATTCCAACAACAGCTTGCTAAAGCCAAAGTTGTTGGCAACCATATACCGCCCATCATATTCCATTGTGTTTGTGCAGGCGCCTTGGTGGAAAACAGCCTCAAGCGGGATGTCGAATTGCGAACTCTTCAAAAGTTCCGCGAACTCAATTTTATCGTAATAATCTGTTATAATAAGGTCGCTGAGATTAGTTGTTTTTTGACTGTTAGTTAAGTTATCGACGACGACAATATTCGTCAATCCACGCCGGTTGAGCTCCTTGACGATGTTGGCGCCAATAAGGCCTGCGCCGCCCGTTACGAGAATCATATGCATCACCCTAGATTCATCTGTAATATGTATGTTCATTTTACGCAAAATAGTTAAAAATAGAGTGACAAATAATAACGATCAGCCGTCTAAATACATGGAGACAGCAAGAATGGTCTGTCTTGACAATAAATCAATGGCGATAAATCGGTAGGTAGAATATATTGTTTCTGGGATTTCTACAAAAGAAGAAGATCAATCTATTTCATCAAGTAGTCGCGCAACGCAACATAGTTTCAATCTCTTCCATGGTAAAAAAAGATCGATGGCTGTTGGATATCAGTGACGAAAATGGATGGGCACCCATTCATTCCGCAGCCTCCAACGGCGATATTGATACCGCAGAAGCGTTGATAAGTTTCGGTGCCGACTTAAAGATACTCACCAACAAGGGGCGGGGCGCTATTCATCTGGCCGTGCTGCATGGTCACATCGATATGGTGGAACTGCTGATATCAAATGGGTGCCCTGTCGATCTGCGCACAGAAGAGGGTGATACGGCGCTTTTGTTTGCTGCGCAAAGCGGTCAGCTGCACATGGTGAAGTTGCTGTTAACCTGTGGTGCTGATCCTGCTGCGAAGGCCGGTGATGGTCGTCGTGTGATAGATCATGTTGCAGATGAAGAGTTAAAGCTTCTGATGAAGAATCATCAGTCGCGGGTCAACAAGCCTTCAGCCTCTTTGACGTAATACTCGATTTCTGGAACAATCGACAGCATAATGACCACAGCGCCGACCGTAACGGAAATATACAGCGGATCGGGCGTATGGCCGTGAAATACGAGTATCATGCTGATGAGCGTGGGTATTTGGGTTGTGAAACCCGAAATGAGAACGGCTTTTAGGATGCCTTTGTGGTCTTTTTTACCCGATTTGCAATCATCCATCGATGATTTCGCCTTCATTTTCAATACTAACACTGCGACTGGTATTGTGATGAGGATGAGGGTGTAAATCACCATATCTACCCACCCGGGCATGAGCGTGGTAGTAAGGTTAGGTTTACCCACTACGATGCCGATGTACAAATAGACAACATGCATCAGCCCCATAACCAGCGAAACCAGCAGCAGCTTTAGCTTCAATTTATACATTTGCATCATCGGAACTCCTTTGGTGGTTTTACTGCCCCAGATTGACGGAAGTGGCGATTTTATACCTATAACATTGTGTTAAGGTTTATAATTACGATAGATACCGCAATAAGCACTAGATAACAGATGTTTTGTTTGTGTATTTAACTGCCATCTTTTTATATTATATCTATGCCCTGTAAAATCTATTCAAATTTGACTTATAATGAAGCATTATATACATATAACAAGTTGATGTACCCATAATGTATATTGAAGCTTGTGGTCACTTGTAGGTATTGTGAACGAATGTGTTATGATGCGGTCACAGGCAATGCCCTGCATCGTATCACCCGGTAATCGATCATTTGAACGTGATAGAATGGTAATATCATGAACCGTATATTAGCCTCATATGTGTGTCCATTTCGGAGGAGCTAGGCCATGAACGCCACGAAGCAGAAAACTAGTGTTCGGTGTGTCATAAAGTATAACGATGAGTACTACTCGGCTGATGATACAGAGATGCGCGTTGACGCGCTTGCTCAGGCCATGGAGCAGGCCGGCGTTCGTCCGGGTGTTTGCGTGGCAATCTGTATTGATCGGTCACCCGAAGCTATTGTTACTCTTTTGGCGGTTAAGCAGACAGGCGCCGCATATTTACCGCTAGACCCCAGCCACCCCGTATCGCGCCTTCAGTTTATGCTGGATGACAGCGAAGCCGCTCTGCTCATTACCCACAGCCGGATTAAAGCAGGTCTAGACTATTCTGGCGGGCTTGTGTGGTTATATGATGAGCCCGAAAGCTGGGGGGGCACACTGCGTGAAGACCCCATCGTGGTGCCCAATAACGTTGGCTATATCATCTACACATCGGGTTCCACTGGCAAGCCTAAAGGCGTCATGTGTTCATGGTCATCCGTAGACATCATGCTTGATGACCTTCAGAAGCGCCGCCCCTTAATGCCCGGCGATGTATGTATGCAGTGGGCCAATCTTTGCTTTGATGTGAGTGTTTTTGACATCTTCGAAGCTGTTTATTACACAGGTGTGTTGGATATTCAACCTGAGGACCTAAAGGGCGATGGTCCGGGCATGATGAAGTGGTTGTACGAGCATCAAATCGCCGCTGGCTATGTTCCGCCGATGATGGTAGCGGACCTGGTGGACTGGTGCCGAGCGAACACCGGAAAATGCACACTGAAACGGCTGATATTGGCGGTTGAGCCGATACCGCTAGCATTCATGCGTGAAATACAGGCGTTATCGCCGGATATATCTATCATCAACGGGTATGGCCCCACCGAAACCACAATATTCAGCACATTTTATAATGTTTGGGAAGACGACAGCGAAGATTATCCAGGACGCCGGGCACCGATTGGCATGCCGGTACAAGGATCTGTGCATTACCTAGTTGATGACAAGATGAACCTTGTACCGCAAGGTGAGATCGGTGAGCTGCTGATAGGCGGCAGTTGTGTGTCGCAAGGCTACATCAAACGTCCAGAATTGACCGCAGAGCGATACATCAAAGACACCTATTCGGATGATCCAAACATCCGCTTGTATCGCTCCGGCGACTTAGTCAAGCAGCTTGCTGACGGTAACTATGAGTTTGTGGGCCGTGCTGACAACCAGTTCAAGCTGAATGAAGTTCGCATTGAGGCTGGTGAAATCGCAGCAGTTATCTCAGAGCATCCCAGTGTACGTGAAGTGGTTGTGATGCCGGTTGAGATTGACGGGGTAAAGCGCATAGCAGCCTATCTGCGTCTGACAGCTGGCGCCGATACTGCAAAAGTGAAGAGGGAGTGCTACGAGCTGTGCAGCCGAGTACTGATGCGGGTTATGTGGCCGACATATTTTGTTATTCAGCAGCACATGCCCATTACGGCACACGGTAGAGAACTCAGGAAAGCCCTGCCGATACCAACCCTCAATGATATGGTCGAGCAGGATATCACACCCGCTCGGGACGATTTCGATGCGAAGCTATTACATGAGTTCTCTAAACTGTTGGCGCCTGCGGAGATAGGCATTGACCACAACTTCTTCATGACGGGCGGTAATTCGCTGATGGCCGCATCGTTGGCACATCGCCTATCCACAGAGTTCAGCATGGATGTAAAACTGGTTCATGTGGTTAAAAACCCTACGGTACGCCAGTTGGCTGATGCTCTTTGCTTAGTAGAATCTCAGAATGGTCTGCCCGGGATACAGATAGTCGATGACCAGCAGAAGGGACCGTTAAGCCATTCCCAGCAGCGTGAGTGGTATGTGTGCCAGGTCTCACCGGATGATCCCGTTTATAATATTGTCTGCGCATATAACCTTCATGGCGAGTTTCATACAGACGCGATGCAGCGGGCGATTGATGAGATTGTTTTGGCTCAGCCTTCGCTGCGCACTCAGTTCCGTTTGGTAAACGGTCAACTCCTTCAGGAGGTAATCCCAGCGCTGCGGGTGGTTGTTAATGAACTGCAGGCAGACAACTATACTTCAGCAAAAGAGATGGCTGATGCACTTGCCGCAGTACCGTTCAACTTACGCAAGGCTCCCCTGCTACGTGTGAATGTGATCAGGTATGGTGCTGATGACTGCATGGTGGTTGTCGTCATTAACCATATCATTTCAGATGGATGGAGTATGGATCTATTCATTGAAGATGTGAACAGGCTGTATAATGATCGGACAGCAAAACCCACCGTGCCTCAACGCAGCTATATAGACTATAGTCACTGGCAGCAGCTGCCTGACACACAAAAAATTTGGCAGCAGCAGCGCGAATACTGGGCTAAGCAACTGGTGGCTGCGCCGTCTCTTCTTCCTCTGCCCACAGATCGCCCTCGTCCAGCCGTAGCCGATGATCACGCACATATGGCAAAGCTGCATATCCCGCTTGCGTTGGCTCAGCGCTTGAATGAGCTGGCTAACGACCGTAAAGTCACGGTGTTCAACGTGTTGTTGGGCGCAATGTATTTCGTGCTGCATCGGCTAAGCGGTGAACGCGACATCTGTGTTGGTATGTTCCATGCTAACCGCGAACGTGTTGAGATAGAACAGACCATGGGTATATTTATCAATTCGGTCGTTCTGCGTACCCAAATACTGCCGTCTGATACCTTTAATGATTTGGTTCTGCGGGTCTGCGATGTCGTGAATGAAGCGTTGGATAACGGCGGTGTGCCTTTTGAGCAGGTGATGGATGCCGCGAATGTTGAAAGAAGCCGTGCGTATTCGCCGATATTTCAGGTCATGTTCCAATATCAAAATATGGAGATCAATAGCCTGCAGTTGGATGGCATCGAGAGCCAGCCGGAATGGATCAGCGCCGATCGGTCGGTGTTTGACCTAACCTGGTGGGTGACACCCAACAAAAATGGAATTGATGTTGTTCTTGACTACAGAACGGACCTGTTTGATGACAGCACGGCTGAGCGATGGCTGCAGATGTGGAGTTATGCGTTGGAGATGCTGGCTAATCAGCCAGGTGCTCTGCTGGACGCTTTACCATGCCATACTGATGATGAAGAAGCACAGCTTCTTAACTTTGGTAAGCCGATTGATGACGGTGTAGAGATTGACCCGCGTCCGGTACCCGAATTAATCATGGAGCAGCTTGCAGAACATCCCTATTCACCGGCGATAAAGTGGTGGGATGATACCACCCAGAAGTCGCTTGAGTGGAGCTGTGCTGACTTAAGCAGTTATGCTCAACGTGTGGCAGCATCTTTACAGGGGCAAGATCATTCTGTGGGTGTATGCCTCACGCGCAGACCCGAGCTCATAGGTTGTTTATTAGGCGTTATGCTGGCCGGTTGCACGGTGATAGCGCTGGACTCCACCTATCCTGAAGAACGCCTTCACCACATCATGAGTGACAGCGGGATGGGGTGTGTTCTGTGTAATGGCGAAACCATAGAACTCGTCCGTCGGTTAGGTGTTGATGCAGTGGCTGTGGATATAGATACCCTTCAGCCTGCTCAGCACCAAGTAGGTTGCCGTGCTGATAGGGACTCCACTGCCGTTATTATATATACCTCTGGCAGTACGGGCACTCCGCGTGGGGTGGAAATCAGCCATTGTTCGCTCAGCAATTTCGCTCAAAGGGCGATGCTGGGTTATGGCTTCACCAGTGATGACGTGGTATTGCAGTTCTCCAGCCCAAGTTTTGACGCCAGCATGGAAGAGATATACCCTTGCTTATTAGCGGGTGGTGTTTTAGTGCTGCGCACACCCGACACAGCCAACGATGCGATGGAACTTAACCGACTGATCCGCGCGTGGGGTGTTACGATCTTGGATCTGCCTACGGCCTACTTCAGCGTGGCTGTGGCGTCGTTGGCCGCTCCCGAACTACCAAGTACGGTGCGTATGGTAATCATCGGCGGTGAGAAAGCGCTCTCTCACCATGTAGCCAGCTTTATAGAACGATATCCGCGCATCAAGTTGATGAATACTTATGGGCCGACTGAGTGTACGGTTGTCTGCTCAATGGCGGAGTTATCATCGCACTTAATGGATGAACACGATGGCGAAGCACCTATTGGCCGTCCCTGCTTTGGTGCGGTTGCACGCGTTGTTGACGATGCGGGGCAGTTAACCCCGCTTGGTGCCGTTGGCGAGCTATGGATTGGCGGCGATGGCGTGGCCATTGGTTATCGCAACAGGCCGGAAATGACCGAACAGCGGTTTGTGAGCGATGCCTCGGGGCAACGGTTCTATCTTACAGGTGACTTGGTGCGGTGGCGGTCAAACGGCAATCTTGAGTATGTTGGCCGCAGTGACCGTCAGGTAAAACTTCATGGATATCGTGTGGAACCCGCAGAGATTGAGGAAGCCTGCTGCCGCATAATCGGTGTCAAACAAGCTGTTGTAATCGCGGTGGGTGATGCCGCAAACAAGCAGTTGGCAGCGTATCTAGCCGCAGAACCTGGTCTGGAAGACCATGTCGTTCGCGAGTATCTGGAGCAGTCTTTGCCGAGCTATATGGTGCCTGCTGCCATCATGCTGATGCCGGAACTGCCGATGACGCCCGGTGGAAAACTAGATGCGAATGCTCTACCTGAAGTGAATGTCAGTCGAGTGGAACAGGAGTATACGGCCCCCCGCACACCAGTGGAAGAGGTGTTATGCGAGGTATGGGGGCATATGTTCAACCGCAAGGTGGGTATTAATGATGACTTCTTTGATCTTGGTGGCTTTTCACTGATGATCATGGAGATGATTGTGCTGACCTCCCATTACGGCCTTACCCTTACACCTGCTCAGGTGATTCGATGCAGCACGATCCGAAAACTTGCTGAGGCACTGGAAGAGGTGCAGCATGAAGGTATCGTGGTCAAACTGGCCGACAGTGATAATGAACTCGCTCCGTTGTTCATCGTGCATTCCACTCCAGGTGATGTCATGGGGTATGCTCATCTTGCCTCATTGATTGGCGCGCAGAGGGCGGTGTATGGTCTGGAAAGTCTTGGACTTTCTGACCCCGAGCATGCACATTCATCGGTGGAGCAGATGGCGACGGCATATATCGAGGCGATGAAGAGTGTGCAGCCGGAAGGGCCTTACCATATTGCTGGTTGGTGTTACGGCGGTATGGTTGCTTCTGAAATGGCGATTCAACTGCATGATGCAGGTGAACAGACAGGCTCCGTGTTCCTTATAGAAACACCGACATCTTCACTTGACGGCACGCAGATGATCGCCTTTGTGCGGCGCAGCTGCGCGTTACTGAGTCTAGGGCCAATAGGTATCTACCGGTGGCTTCAGGGTAAGCGCCGGTATCAACAGCGGTTGAAATCTGGCGAAATGGAACGCGGTTTCCGGCTGGATATAGACAGCGGGGTGCTGAAAAACCGTGCTATGGTGAGTAAACTTAACCTAGAAGCCTCGGAAAAATACCGACAGAGCCGTCATCCGGGTGATATCCATGTGATTAGCGGTGACGCCATAGCGGATGATGCCATTCCTGAATCCGATTGGGGATGGAAGTCCAAAACCGCGAAAGTCACCTTCGATGTGATACCCGGAACGCATGAGACCGTGCTCAAACAACCTAACGTTCGAAAACTGGCAGAGGTGATACTTAGGTATTTACCGAAGCACGACGTTGTGAATGGCTAAGTTATATCTGCTGGACACTCAGCAATGGTGTATGTATCAACATCAGTTGCTGAGTGTTCTGTCTAGCGATGAGAAGGCCGAAATCGCACGCTATCATCGAGAAGAAGATCGTCTCCGCAGCACTTTAGGGCGTGCTGCGGTGAGGTGGCTGCTTTCAGAGCTGCTGCATACACACCCTAGCGACATCAAAATCCATCGAAATCCATTTGGTAAGCCATATATAGAGGACGCACGGGTGTGGTTCAACACGAGTCATAGCGGCGATGTAGTGGCCGTGGCCATCAGCCAAATGGGGGTAATCGGCGTAGATGTTGAGAGTGTCAGCCGACACTCATGCGGCATGGCGATAGCCGACAGGTTCTTCCATGCTTCGGAAGCCGAACGGCTGCGAAACACCCCGGAAGAGCAGTTTAGTGAACATTTCGCCAAGTTATGGACGGGTAAAGAGGCTATTGTGAAAGCCAGCGGGGCTGGCATTGCGTATGGGCTTGACAGTGCGGTGATTGACGAGAACTGGAAAGCGGCAAATGGAGAGTATGATCTCTACTGGTTTGTGCCTAAGCCGGGATACCAAGGGGCTGTTGCTGTACAGCCCAATGATGAACTTACTGACCGTTTATGGCGACTGCCATGTCAGTGGCCAACTGAGTGGACCACACAGGTTCAATTCTAAAGCTGTTGAATGCCATAGTGCCTTCGATGTCAAATGTGGATGTCCATGTGCCGTTCACACTGATGGCAATTTGCTTACCTGGGTTATCGCGAGTAACATAAGCCAGCCGCTTGACACCCTCTGAAGTGAGCACCACGTTGATGACGGCATACTTACCGACCATCGGCTTGGGCGCATCTACGGTATCCATTTGAGCAGACTTCAACTGCTTCTCGGTCAACACCAATGTGCCCTTCGCTAAAGCTTCTGCTACTGTTAACGGACGTGCACCTGGTTTGATAGCAGGTTCTTGTCCGGCTGCGAACGACTTTCCCTGCACATCAGATGCTTTGTAGATAAACACCGTGCGGTTGGAGATAATCGCACGAAGATCGCCAGGAATGAGCACGAAGTTAACTTTAGCAGATTCAATCTTTGGTAACGGGGCATTTCCGCCGATAGATCCTTCGATAAGTTGACGACCCACACTCAAGGCGATCAATATCAACGCGACGGGGATAATCACCCGCAAAGATGGAAAGCGTCGCAGCATACAGTGTGTCTCCTTGAATATCCGGTGGCAGTATCAACATGGCTAGGTTCGGTTAGCTATTTGTTATACGAACCGGTATGCCTTTTGTCGCCATCACCTGCTTAATCTGTTGGATAGTGTAGTGACCATCGTGTACCATGCTGGCGATGAGCGCCGCATCGGCTTTCCCTTCGGTAACCGCTTTGGCGAGATGCTCTGGTGTGCCCGCTCCGCCTGATGCGATGACGGGAATACGAACGGCTTCTGCCACGGCACGGGTAAGTGGGAGGTTGTAGCCATCCTGGGTGCCATCGCGATCCATGCTGGTCAGCAATATCTCACCAGCGCCTAAACGCTCTACTTCCATGGCCCATTCCACGGCATCTAAACCGGTGGGGGTTCGCCCGCCATGGGTGAATACTTCCCACAGCGGTGTGCCGTCGGGTTTTGTGCCTACTTGTTTAGGGTCGATAGCCACCACAACGCACTGGCTGCCAAAGCGCTCGGCGGCTTCGCTGATGAGGCTGCGGTTGTTAACCGCTGCGGTATTGATGCTGATTTTGTCGGCACCTGCTTTCAGCACCTGCCGGAAATCCTCTACCGTGCGGATACCGCCGCCAACCGTGAAGGGGATGAACACCTGCTCAGCCACGCGTGCTGCCATCGCAGCCACGATGTCACGTTGTTCGTGGCTCGCGGTGATGTCTAGGAACACCAGTTCGTCAGCGCCTTGGCGATCATATTCGGCGCCCAGCTCAACGGGGTCACCTGCATCGCGAAGGTTGACGAAATTAACTCCCTTAACAACCCGCCCATTTTTTACATCGAGGCATGGAATAATGCGTTTGGCAAGCATTACTGTGCCTTCTCTGCAGCGGAGTTAAGATATTGTGCCTCTTGCTTATCGAGTTCGGCAAGCGACTTGCGCTTGGTTTGCTCTTTAGGCAGGGGGCGTCGAGTAGTGGCAACCACATCGCCTAGGTCAACGATTACCATGTATTTCAGCTTAAACTGCTTCTCTTCAGGAGTTAAGCGGTTGCGAGCTTCATCTGACAAGCTGTCGATCCATCGCTTTTTCATACGATCTTGGGCGTCGGTATGACGTTTGATGACAACATCGGGCAAAGCATCATTATCGATATGCACTGCAGCCTTGCCGTCATTATAGATCCTATAGATTTCCCCAGTTAACCCACCCCAAAAGGTGTAGTAACTGCGGTTTTTGATGTCATCAGGGGTTTGATCGCGCACGATGATCTCAACACGCTGTCCCTCTTGAAAATTGCTGGCCACGGATGGTGCCTCCTTACGGTTATTTCGCTAAGGCAGAGACGCCGCTGCGAATCATACTGGTAAACAGCTTGATACCATCTTTACTGCCAAGGCGGATATTGCATGCACGTTCTGGGTGCGGCATCATGCCTAATACATTGAATGTTTCGTTGCAGACACCGGCGATATTCTGTGCAGAGCCATTTGGATTGGCTTGCTCGGTGGCTTCGCCTTGGTTATCTACATAACGGAACATGACCTGCCCATTATCGTTGAGCTTTTTCAGAACATCCTCGTCAGCTACATATTTGCCTTCACCGTGTGCGATTGGTATACGCAGCAGTTCGCCTGGTTCACAGTCGCCGGTGAACGGTGTATTGGTGTTTTCTGCACGCAGCATGACGTGTTTACATACAAACCGCAGACAGTCGTTGCGGATCAGTGCGCCTGGCAGCAGATGGGCTTCGCACAAAATCTGAAAGCCGTTGCACACACCAATCACTAAACCGCCTTGCTTGGCGAAATCTTCTACAGCGCGCATGACAGGGCTAAATCGGGCCACAGCGCCGCAGCGCAGATAGTCACCATAGCTGAACCCACCGGGTACGATGATAGCATCTACATCACCAATGGAGGTCTGCTGGTGCCAGATATACTCAACGGGTTGCTTTAGGTCTTCTTGTATGGCATAGAAAGCGTCTTGGTCGCAGTTAGAGCCTGGGAATACGAGCACGCCGAACTTCATTTGAGAACCTCGATGTCGTAGTTTTCAACCACAGGGTTTGCCAGAAGTTTTTTGCACATATCGGCAACCTGCTGTTCGACAGGGGTTCCGTTATCATCTATTTCAATTTCGATGACTTTGCCAACACGCGCGCTTTTGACGTTGTCCCAACCTAGGGAGTTTAACGCTTCTTGAACAGTGCGGCCTTGTGCATCGAGCAGAGTTGGCTTTAGGGTAACGAGTACTCTTACGTTATGCGTCATGGTAGGATCCTCCGGAATTATCACACAATATATTGTACGCTAAATGACCGTCGACCGCTTGAATCGCCGTTCATAAGCGAGATTGACGTTGAAAGCATCATCAGTATGATGCGAATAGTAAAGCAAAAGGCCAAGGCACCATGTGTACCTTGGCCTTAAAAATGGTGGGCAATGCTGGACTCGAACCAGTGACCTCTACAATGTCAATGTAGCGCTCTAACCATCTGAGCTAATCGCCCAAGCGTAGAATATTTTACCGAAAGCGCCGCATCATTGCAACCGCACTGGTTTTGAACCGCCGAAAATGACACCGAACGGTATCTGCTTCGATGTCTTTTCTAGATGGCGGATTGCGTTATCTTCCGACGGTGTATGTGGCCCGTAATCAAATAACCGTCAAATAAGAATCAGCCGATTTTAAGCACAAACTGGGCAGAAATCAGCCATTTTGCTAGTTGCCAGTCAAATAAGAATTCGGCAGTTCCGTGCTTAGGGTGTGGTAAAAAGTGGCCCGTAATCAAATAACCATCAAATAAGAATCGGGCTATTTTAAGC
>CAZFLA010000016.1:16241-41317 GCA_964519405.1 uncultured bacterium | reverse complement strand
GTTGCCGAATGCGTGGAAGTTCCTGGTTGTTATAGCCACGGACAGACACGAGAAGAGGCGCTTTTCAACATGATGACAGCCCTACCTATATTTATGGCTGAATTTGATCCGAATGATGATCTTGATGTCGTGGACATTGGAGCTGGTTGGGCAGAAGCCTAGCTGTCGTTATTCGTGGTTGTTCGGGCCAAATCTCAATGCGCATCCTATAGGGTGACGCTGTGGTAGTGTATTGATTAAACAAGACCGTAACCCTACTATAGACTGGATATATGAAGCACTTGTCTTCATAGGTGATGCTGGCACCCTCGTATACCAAACGGTGTTGGCTATCCTTACCGGTAAAGTAGAGTTCTCCGGCATATTCCGGCAAATGGCCTTGATTGGCGTTCAGGCGCTGCCCATGGCGGTAATCGCCAGCAGTTTTATGGCTGGTGTCATTACGCTGTACATTACCCCACTTATGATGCAATACGGCATGGCGTCCAAGGTGGGCGGCACCATGGCCTTAGTCGTCGCTCGCGAGCTGGGCCCGATAGTAACAGGTATCGTGGTTGCTGCTCGCAGCGCATCGGCTATTGCAGCAGAGATAGGAACAATGAAGGTAACAGAGCAGATAGATGCTCTTCGGGCATTGTCGGTGCCGCCGGTGCAGTATCTTGTGGCTCCGCGTGTGATTGCCAGTATCATTATGCTGCCCGTGCTTACGATGATTGCTGTTGCCGCTGGTATCGTGGGTGGATACTATGTGGCGATAGGGTTAGGCGTGCCTTCACAAAACTACATTTTAAGTATTCGCGACTTTACAACCACCAAAGACATCTATACAGGATTAGGAAAAACCTGTGTATTTGGGTTGATAGTCTCCATCGTTGGCTGTAGGACGGGGCTTCGGACTTCGGGGGGTGCCACAGGTGTTGGTCTTAGCACCACGACAAGCGTCGTTGTTGCAGTTTTAGCGATATTCATGGCGAACTTCATGCTTGCTTACATGTTTTTTGGGTCGGGCAAATGAGCAGCGAAATTCAAAGATGCCCCAACGTAGTGTGCTGTGATAAGCTGTGTTACACAGTCGACGGTAAACAGGTACTCAAGGGTGTATCGGTAAGCATAACTAAAGGCGAGATTTTTGCGGTAATGGGCGCTTCAGGATGCGGCAAGACCACATTCCTAAAGCTGCTGGGCGGTCTTATAAGGCCGTCATCAGGTAAAATCACCATGCTGGATTATGAGCTTGAGAAAATGCACGAAAACGAGCTAAGTAAAGTTCGAAGAAAGTTTCAACTGGTGTTTCAGTATTCAGCTTTATTCGATTCGCTCACGGTGGAGCAGAATGTTGCGTTCGGTGCGCGACGGCATAAACGTGTGACCGCTGCCGAATCGAAGAAGATCGTCGCTGAAAAGCTGGCATTGGTTGGCATGTCGGGCTCGGAGCATATGTATCCCTCCCAGTTATCTGGTGGAATGCAGAAGCGTGTGGGTTTAGCGCGGGCGCTAGCACTGGAACCTGATGTGTTGTTGTATGATGAACCGACATCTGGGCTGGACCCAATCACGGCAGGGGCAATTAATACCCTCATCAAGGAAACCGCCAAACGGCTTGGTGTTACCTCGATTGTGGTTTCGCATGATGTTCAAGGGGTATTCACCACTGCGAATCGGGTGATGATGTTGTCGCAAGGCGTTCCCTTAGCGATAGGCAGCCCTAACGAGCTGATGCATCATGAGGATGATACCGTGAGGGAGTTTATCAGAGCAGGCATGTTATTAAATAGTGAAGGAGCATCGCTATGATATCATCGCGAAAAGCAGCGGTTATGACAGGGCTGACGATATTGATTGCTGTGTCACTATTATACGGATTGCTGACGATGCTTAAGGGGCCATTGGCAGGTAAGGGCGTGTTTCGCTTGACCTTGAAGATGTCTGACGCGATTGGCATTCAAAAACAGAGCCGTGTGTATATGTCAGGAGTGGAGATCGGACAGGTAAGATCTGTAGACCTTGATAAAAACTTCAAGGCGACAGTCATCCTAGAAATCGACTCGACCGTTCGTGTACCTAAGGGTTCGGTGGCATCTGTTCAATCACCAGGTATTGCTGGAGTAGATAAGCTAGTGTCGATCATGCCCGGTAAAGGTCCTGGGTTGTTGAAAGACGGCGATATCATTCAAGCCTCGGTTCAGATAGGGCTGATGGAGATGGCACCTGTCATCACAGATACCATGGTGAGTGCAAAACGGCTGATGGACACTGTGAGTAAACTGCTGGATGATAAAGCGATGCAAGGACAGATTCGACAAACCCTATCAAATGTACAGCAGGCTACTGCCGGAGCAGCTGCGCTTACACAGCAGGCTATGACGACGTTAGCCAAGCTAACAAACCATGCCGATGTGTTGGCAAGAGATGCACAAGGTGCTAGCCGACAGCTTCCGGCGATGTTGGCTGAAGTGCGGATGGCGCTTGAGAAAGCGGGTGCGCTGATAGACAGCGCGAATACCGCTACGCAGGGTGTGGCGCAGATGACCACCGATCCTGAGCTTCATGCATCGGTGAAGGAAACCGCAGCCCAGATCGCTATACTAACCAAACAAATGAATGAGATCGCGGCTGGCGTCAACAAAATCGCATCTGATCCGAAGTTCCAAGAGGATATCAAGGGGACGGTATCTAAGGCCAATGATGCGATGTCAAGCGCGAAGGACACCACGATCAAGGTTGGCAAGTTCATGGATCGTGTATTAGCCCCGCCAAACTGGAAATTCGATCCTGATATCACCCTGGATACAGTATCATTACCTCGAAAGGGGCGCACGAGGTCAGACCTTACCATGAAACTGCCCTTACCAAAAGATACATTTTTGAGCCTAGGACTGTATGATGTAACGGAGAGCGACTTAACAACTATCCAGTATGGTGCTAAGTTAAACTCAAGCTTAGATGCTAGATATGGGTTGTATGCAGGCAAGGCGGGAGCTGGCGTAGACTGGGAAATCAGTCCGCTATGGTCATTCAAGGGTGATGTCTGGAACCCGAACGATCTGCAGATTGATGCCAAGGTGAAATACCAGTCTGGAAAACAGTGGAGTATATGGGCTGGTATGGACAGCATCTTTAACTCTGGACAGCCTTTGATTGGTGTTCAGATTAACCGGTAGTTCTGTAGATCGCAAGTAATAGGTGTACGCAGGAGGACATATAGATGGCAATGCAAGTATTATTCCGAAAAGACGTGCCGGGTGTTGGCAAGAAAGGTGAAGTTAAGAATGTATCCGAAGGATACGCACGAAACTACCTTTTGCCTAAAGGCCTAGCTGTTGAGGCTGATAAAGGGGTGCTGAACAATATTGCCCTCCGTGAAAAAAATGAGGCCGCGAAGGACAGCAACCTACGTGCCAAAGCACAAGAACAGACAGACATGCTGAAAGGCAAAACTGTTGTTATTAAGGCTAAAGCAGGCAAAGACGGTGCGAAACTGTTTGGCGCTGTGACTGCGCAGCACATAGTGGACGGGCTGAAAGCCGAATTCAACATGGATATCGATAAACGTAAAGTGTTATTGAAGGAGCCGATAAAGTCTGCAGGCAGCTATACCGTGAGCCTTCACCTATATCACGATGTAACGGCGACGGTTACTATTGTTGTAGAGGCAGTAGCAGGGTAAATGACTCCTAGAGAAAGTCAGTATCACAGCCGCACAGAGGCATCATCGACGTTCAACCCGCAGATGATGCCTCACGATCTTGATGCTGAGCAGGCTACGCTTGGCGCCATGTTGATTGATGGTGCAGCTACCGAACGTGTGTCGGAGATGCTTGAAGGCGATGATTTCTATCGTCCGGCAAACCGCACACTCTACGAATGCATGGTTACCCTGGCCATCAGGAATGAAGCCGTCGACCTCGTTACTACCACTAATGAGCTCAAACGGAGCGGCAAGCTTGATGAAGTGGGCGGTCCTCCGTTCCTGGCGATGCTTATGGAAGCCGTGCCTAATGCTGCCAACGTGGAATACTATGCAAACATCGTGCAAGCCATGGGACGCCGACGCCGGCTTATGCGTGCTGGACTAGATATCGTCAAGATGGCCAGCGGCACCGATGAAGACCCGCGTCCGATGACCGAGCTGGTTGATGAAGCGGAATCACGCATATATCAAGTCGCACGATCCCGCGATATCTCAGGTCTGACACATATCCAACCCCTTCTAGGACAGGCTTTCGACCAAATCGAAGAGCTGTTTCATGAAAAAAAACATGTCACTGGCGTTCCTACCGGCTTTCACTACCTTGATGAAATGACTGCAGGTTGGCAGAGAGGCGATTTAGTCATCGTAGCTGCTCGACCGAGTATGGGTAAAACCAGTTTATGTATGAATATGGCCGAATACTGTAGTATTGCTCATGGCAGCACAGTAGCCGTATTCAGCCTGGAAATGGGTAAAGAACAGCTAGTGCAGCGTATGATCTGCAGCCAGTCTGAGGTAAACGCGAACTTACTGCGGCAGGGGCGGGTTCCTGAAGACGCTTGGGAACGCATTCAAAGTGCTATCAGCCGATTATACGATGCAAAGATATTCATCGATGATACAGCATCGGCTTCTGCATTGGAGATACGGAGCAAGTGCAGACGGCTGAAGAGCGAACACGGTCTTGACCTCATCGTGATCGACTATCTACAGCTCATGCGTGGTCATCGCAAGAGCGAAAACAGAAACCAAGAGATTTCCGATATTGCTCATGCGCTGAAAGCACTTGCGCGTGAAGTGCAAGCTCCGGTCATCGCGCTGTCTCAGTTATCGCGTTCTGTGGAAAGCCGCGAAGATAAACGCCCGATGTTAAGCGACCTTCGTGATTCTGGAACTATTGAACAGGCTGCTGACGTTGTTGCTTTCATCTATCGTGATACTTATTACAAGCACAAAGCGATGCGTAATGATGATGAAGGCGAGTTTGAACAGGTTCGGCCGGCTCCTGGAGCCGTCGAACGCGCGGAGATCATTGTCGCTAAACAGAGGAACGGTCCTACAGGCACTGTTAAGGTTGGATTTAAAGCCGACTACGCTCGGTTTGTACCATTGGACTTTAGTCAGGAGGAATAACAAATGAAGATTCTCGTTATCGGAGGCGGAGGTCGTGAACACGCTATTGCGTGGAAACTGGCGCAAAGTCCCAGAGTAAAGAAGATATATGCAGCTCCTGGAAATGCGGGTATTGCTGATGTTGCAGAATGCGTAGATATAAACGTAAAAGATATCGAAGCTCTCGCTCAGTTCGCTGAACAGAACAACATCGACATCACACTCGTTGGCCCAGAAACTCCGCTCATTGCCGGTATTGTAGACAAGTTCCAGCAGCGAGGGCTTGCCGTATTTGGACCAAGCTCCGATCCTGCTCAGCTTGAGGGCAGCAAGAGCTTCGCGAAGGATATGATGCGCAGGTACAACATACCGACCGCTGACTATGCGAGCTTTACGGATTCGGATTCGGCAGCAGCATACCTTAAGAAGCTGTGGGATAACGGCACACGCAGTATCGTCATCAAGGCTGATGGAGAAGCCGCCGGTAAAGGCGTGTTTATGATCAACAGCTATGACGAAGCTATCAATGCGGTTGTAGCTCTGCTTGATGAAGATGCCTTGGGTAACGCAGGACATCAGATAGTTATTGAAGAGCGGCTAGTCGGCGAAGAAGTGAGCCTGCTTGCCATCACTGATGGTTATTCAGCCGTGCCATGCCCCAGTGTTCAAGACAACAAACGAGCACTCGACGGTGACAGAGGTTTAAATACAGGCGGTATGGGTTGTGTTTGCCCAGTACCTTTCTTTACACCTGAAATGGCCAAAGAAGGGCTTGATAAAGTCATTCTTCCTGCTATACAAGCTAGCCGTGACCGCGGTATCCCGTTCAAAGGTGTGCTGTATGGCGGCCTGATACTTCCGCAGGACGGCTTGAAAACACTTGAGTATAATGTTCGGTTTGGCGATCCTGAAACACAGTGTTTAATGCCATTACTAGATACTGACATGCTTGATATCATCGAGGCTGTGATAGAGTGCCGTCTTGATAAACTGCAGATTCAGTGGAAGAACCAGTGTGCTGTCTGCGTGATTGTTGCCTCAGGCGGATATCCGGGCAAATACGAGTCCGGTTTACCAATTGAAGGCGTCAAAGAGGCCAATTCCATTCCTGGTGTTACCGTGTTTCACGCTGGAACCGCACTAAATGCGGATGGTCAACTTGTGACGGCAGGCGGTCGTGTATTGGCAGTGACCGGTGTAGCGAACAGCATTGCTGAGGCTAAGGAATTAGCATATCAGGGCGTGAGCTGCATTAAGTTCGACTATATGCATTACCGCACAGATATCGGAGCTAAGTTTATTAAATAACGCGTATACCTACAAGAATGGGTGTATGTGCTCGCGGAATCAATGTGTAGTAACCGATTAGCCAAATCTGAAGTCTGACCTTGTAGTAAATGCTATAGCCGACATTCGGACGCATCATGGATCGTGTTGCAGATGAATGTCGGACAAGCTATATTAGAAATATCCGTCGGTCAGCTGATGCTATATGTTGTAATGAATTATTACCGACTATGAGAGGTGTTCTTATGAAACGGACTGTTATCTCCATATGCACTGTGGGGATGATCTGCGCAGGTTTAATGTCATTAGCAGCGGCGCAAGACGCAGCAAAGAAAACTGCTGCTCCTGTAGCGCCGGCACCAGCCCCGGCTCCAGCAAAGCGCGCGCCTATGGCACCCGCAGCTCCTGTCCCTGCCACTCCAGCGCCAGCTGCGCCGGCAGCGGCTCCAGAAACTCCAGCAGCACCGGCTGCAGCATCTACAGATGCTGCCCCCGCAGAAGCACCTGCTCAGCCAGCAGTGGCAGCACCGGAAGCTCCAGCTGCTTCAGCAACGCCTGCAACGGCTGTAGAGGAAAATTCGGATACCACATCAGCCGCGGTTCCTGTTGCTGACATCAAGCCTGCAGCTCCGATGATTGTTGTTGCTGGGTTCAAGATGCCTCAAAACACATCGGTAGGCGATATCGTCATGACCGAAATCTGGAACAGCTTGGCTGACAGCAAGCGTTTTAGAATGCCAGACCGCGGTGACATGAACAAGGCTATTGCCGAAATGCAGATTCCCAATTCGGCTTTAGTAGAGAAGTCAACTGCACTTGCAATAGGCAAAAAGCTAGGCGCTGACTATGTGTTATATGGTGAAGTGACCCGCATGGATCGTGAGATATTAACACTCGCCGGCGATAACAACACCAAGCGATATCTGACAAGGGCATACCTTAATGTTGACTGGAGCCTAGTGCAGGTCAGCAATGGTAATGTGGTATGTAATCAGCAAATATCCCGAACCAACGAAAAGGGCGGAAGCTTCATTGATGCCTCTGCGTTGTATCAGCGCTGTGCGATGGTAGCATCCGATATATATGTTCGAGCTGCTCAAGAGGCATTGCCTATCAAAGCAACCGTGCTGAAGGTCACCGTTGGTAAGAATGGCACACTGTTAGTCGATGCTGGCAGCCGTCAGGGTATCACAGATGACTATGATTTCAACCTGTTCACTTTTGAACCGGTCGCATTACCAGATGGTAAAATGATCAACAAGCAGATAGACCTGTTCTTGCTTCGACCCTCAAATGTGCAGCCAAACCTTACAGAACTGCGACCTGGCCGTTACAGCCGCGCAGCGTTGGGACTTGGCTGGAAGTGGGATGACAAGCTGATGGAAAAAGCGCAGGTCGGATACTATGTGGAAACTAGACTGCGTGTTAAGGAAGGATTACTTAAGTAATCCCCACAAAGCAATCGGTATATCCAGTTGTTAACAAAGAAGGCGGCTTCATTACGAAGCCGCCTTCTTTGTTAGGATAACATCGCACAGATATTACTTTGTGCTGTATAAACTCCATTTACCGGAGATACGCAGGCGTTCAAGTGGTATCGCGTTGTCTGTTTGTTTGGCTAACAGTTTACCTTCGGGAGATAACCACAAGTTAAGTTCACACGGTACTTGGTTTTGCAGAATCAAATAGCTCTTCTGAGCACCCTTCATATACGGGTAGGCTTTCACTGCATCGTCTGTTTCCATGACTTGCTGGGTGTGGCCTGCAACGTATCGGCATGACGGTCGACGCGGTTCTAGCCCTAGCAATACGAGGTTAACACTGTTGTTATCCAACTGAGGCCGTGCGATGTTGACCAGGCTATGCAGCGGTTCAACGTCGAGTTTGTTCCAGGCAGGAACGACCGCGTTTAATACCGCCACCGACAATACCATACAGAAGAACACCGCTTTTGCTACGAATGACGGCACCGATGTTGCGCCTATAGCCGTGCCTAATCCACCGACAAGGTATACTGCACCAATGATCATGGCACTTACATTCATGGCTGAGGCGATGGTAACAACCTCTGGTGTCATCTTCATGCCAAACAAAGGTGCGTCAGGTGATGCTGCTATCATCGTACCAGCTAAACCTGCAATGAAAAAAGTAAACCCTATAAGTATGCTTGTGAAGCCGATCGCTGCGCATTCCCATTTACGTATGGCATTTGCCTGACGCCAGTTTGCTACGAGGTAATTAGCCACCAGAATACTTAAAGCAGGAACTACGGGCACGATATATCCCGGCAGTTTGCTCTTGCTGATGGAATAGAAAACTAAAACCACAGTAGCCCACAATGCCCATATAGCAACGGGACTGTGGTTGTCTTTGTTGACAATCTTCTTCATGTAGCTCCACCAGACACGGGGAGCCAGAGCGATATAGGGCAGCATGCCGACTAGCAGAATTGGGATGTAGGTCCAAAATGGTGCGTTGTGGCCGAAGTCCTTACCCAGAAACCGCTGAACATGCTGGTGGATGATGTATTCTTTGATGAACAAGTCGCCATTTGCTTTGTATACGGCGATATGCCAAGGAAGAACAATCGCAAATAACAGCAGCAAACATCCAAGCCATGGAACCCTCGCGAATTCCTTCCAATCTCGTTTGATGACAACTAACAGGATGAATGTCAATCCAGGTAAAACCAGCCCTGGCAGCCCTTTGGTCATCATCGCCAGGCCGATACCGGCGGCAGCAAGGTAATACCATTTGCGATCGGTTCGGATGGCCTCAATTATCCCGATAATTGAGATCGTGAGAAATAGAGTCAGCATACTGTCCATGATGGCTTGTCGGGCAATCATCGTGCTTAGCAAGCAGCTCATCGTAATGATCCCTGCTAACCAGCCTACCTGAGCGCGGCCTGCGCGTTTTGCCCACCACCAGAGCACTGCTGCAAGCAGCACCATGCTGACCGCGGAGGGGAGGCGTGCCGCAAGCGGTGTGAAACCAAAAAGTTTCATACAAAGCGCTTGGATCCAGTAGATGAGCGGAGGCTTGTCGAAGAACAACGTGCTGCCAACTCGCGGTGTGATGAAGTCACCCGATTCCAGCATCTGCCGCGCGCATGAGGCATACAGACCTTCATCGAGGTCAAATAAGCCGATTGCATTCAGTGCACTCAGACTGCACACAAAGGCCACTATTATGAATAAAATCAGGGGTGAGTATTTTAGCAAACGTTGTTTGTTGTGTTTCATGGGGCTCCCTTAGCTATATATTAGCCGTTTAAAGCACGAGCTACTAAACAGATTCTACAGGAGCGTGCGAAGATAAGCCACAATTAGTGTTTGCGTAAACTATTGTAAACCAGTCTCTTTGTATCCAATTGTGTGGCCTCGTCCAACAAACAGGTCGTGCTATTGCAGATCAACATGCCGAACACGGGCTGATATATATACCTATTACACTTATTCGATGTAAATTCCCATTATCGATACCTGTGGGTGAATTATTACCAGATGCTACGCGTCCATATATACAAATAGGTCAGTTGGTATGAACTGAATAACTTCGATGGAGTTGATGTCATGCTGACTCGATATGGAGGACAGAAGCGATGCAGGACAACCGGAAACGAGGATATCTACGTTGGACTAATGTTGGTGCTATGGTGATGGCCGTAGCTACGATTGGCATTTCAATATGCAGTGCTGACACGACGTCGTCTCGGGGCTATACAGCAGGCGCTCTGGGCAGCTTCTTCTCGGTGGGCATACGCAGTGACGGCTCTGTGAACTGCTGGGGATATAACTACTTCAAACAATGTGTCGTTCCACAACCAAACAGCGGCTTCATGGCTGTATCGGCTGGATTTGCGCATACAATAGGCCTTAAACAAGATGGAACTGTCACCGAATGGGGTAAGCAATTCTCTGCTTCACGGGGCAGTGATATTCCAGATGACCGATTTAAACAAATATCTGCAGGTTACTACCATAACGCCGGGTTGACGCAAGACAACACCATAAGTTGTTGGGGATGGAACTATTTTGGCCAGTGTGATGTTCCTGAACCCACTCAGAAATTCAACGCTGTTTCCGCTGGATATGGTCATACTGCTGCACTAAAAGCTGACGGTAGTTTGGTATGTTGGGGTATGAACACATATGGACAGTGCACAGTACCTGAGCCCAACGCTGACTATGCTGCTGTATCGGCAGGATATGGTCATACAGCCGCTCTGCGGCGCGATGGAACAGTGGTCTGCTGGGGACTGAACGATCGCGGCCAGTGTGATGTTCCTCAGCCTAATGCTGATTTCGTAGCTGTGGCGGCTGGATACCGACACACGATTGCATTGCGAAAAGATGGTTCCGTGGTGTGCTGGGGAGATAATACTTATGGGCAAAGCAACAGTCCCGTTCAGAACAGTGGGTTTGCTGCGGTTAGCGCCGGTTACTATCACAGCATGGGTGTGAAGAGTAATGGTGAGATTGTCTGCTGGGGATTGAATGCTGATAAACAGTGCCAGGTGCCTGCACCGTAGGCGATAGCTTACATCACCGAAGTTAAGCAGCAGCGGGCAGGTCGGTTTCGGCCTGCCCTAACTAATTACTTGGCTGCTACCACTGGATAGCGATCTGTTTCGCAGTTCGTATAGAGCTTGAAACAATGCTGATCACAGCTGTACCCGATTTTGCATCCCATTGGCAAGGTGTAAGCTTACCTTGGAGCTTCACTGTCTTCGGTTTGCTGGGCAGATGAACTTCCAGCTTATAGCCTCGCTTCTGCAGCTGACCATCATAATGACCGACTGTTGCTGCGATAGTTACTGTTAGGCTCTTGGGACTAGTCATTTCCATGTTTAGGTTAGTCCTAGCGAATGCATCTTTGGTGTAGTTCAATGATGTACCGTCATCTTCGTACAACTTGAAAGCTGCATCACTGCCAGGGTAGATATCCAGTATGAGCGGATCTACAGGTTTTTGATTGCTGTATTCCATATCTGGCTGTTTGGGCAGTATGGAGCCTTGTTTAACAAATACAGGCATTCTATCAAGCGGACATGTATACTTTATGGTTTTGTTGCCTTGGTATTTTACGCCCGTAAAGTAGTCTATCCATACACCTTCAGGGAAGTAGATATCACGTATTGCCTGACCATTTACGGCTGGTGTTGTGACTGGTGCGATGAGCATCTCCCTGCCAAGCAGATACTCGTCAAAATGATTATATGCCTCGTCGCGGTCAGGATATTCAATATACAGAGGGCGGCACATAGGCAGACCGGTATCGTATGCTTCGCGGCAGTATGTGTAGATGTATGGAATGAGCTGGTATCGTGCCGTTACGAATTGACGGGCTAAGTTAAGGCCTTTATCACCGTAGTTCCATGGCATACGGGCATTGCCTTCGTCAGGGTTTTCATGACAGCTATGCAGTCTGAATATCGGGCTGAATGCACCGAATTGAACCCAACGGGCATATAGCTCATAGTTGTCTTTCAGCGTGCCGACAAATCCGCCGATATCGTGTGTGACATACGGATACAACACATTGCCCGACTTCACGGTCATAGGTATCTCGTATTTCAATACCTTCCAAGTTGATACAGCATCTCCTGTGAAGAAACCGGGATACCGATGAGAACCAGGACCGCCATATCGGCTGAAGATAAAACTGCGTTTGCCAGTGTGCTCTTCGGTGGCAGTGTAATACATGCGATTGGTCCACATCTGTGAGTTGAGACCATCCATCTGCGCAAAGTCGCCGTCAATCCACCAGAAGTCGAGCCCTTGGTCGATGACGCCATTAAGGTAGTCGGTATAGACCTTAGCTTCTGCCTTATTCGCTAGGTTGAAGGTCATACTGCGTGAGTTGTATGGTTCTGAGCTTAGCATCTGAGGTGCTTTGGTAAAACCGCCGTTGTGACCGTTATCTTTGATATGAAGCGCGATGAGGTTTCGCCCTGGTTTCAGCAGTTTTGCCACTTCAGTGGTTGTTGTTGTCGAGTATACGGTTCCGCCGGGTATTTCCCATGCATACTGAGCGGCAAGTTCACCATTGATATAGAGTTCATACTCATCATCGACGCCGCCGAATGTGATGTATTCCTTATCGGATAGCATGTTGGCGGGAATGTCTACCCATTTACGATACCAAGCATAACCATCATATCCGGCATGGCCTGCGTATTCCCACACTCCGGCTTGCTGTTGCTTCTCCCAACTGCTGTCATCCAGCTCGGGCTTACTCCAACCCTTACCGACACCTATGTTCGTTGGGTCTGTCTGGAACAGCCAGTTTGTGGACAGATCGATAAGCTTACGGTCTTTGAGCGGCTGAAGCCCAAGTTTGGCCCGGGCATCATCGATACGCGTATCTTGAAGAGATAAGCCTGAAGATGGGTGATCGTTGGCTGATGTTTTGATGCCAGCCTTTTCTAGTTTCGCGAGAAATGCCTCTGGATTTGAGAACACAGGGCTCCAGTCTAGGCCGCCATCCCATCCATATAAGTGCCAACCGAAGTCAAACACAAAGACATCAAGCGGAATATGCTCCTTGCGGAACCTCTCAACCAATCCCCAAAGGTAATTCTCATCCATTTTCTGACCGGTATATTCGAAGTTTACGTCAGTTATCCATGCACCTAACACATATCGCGGTGCCATAGGAATACGCCCACTGAGTGCAATGTAGTCTTTGAAAAACTGCTTGTAGTCTTTGCCATAGACAAAGAGATACCAGTCTTGACTGTCCTTCGATGTTTGCGGCGTGATCCACTGTGATTTGGTGTCCCATAATGGTGTTTTGCTGTCGTCGTAGAAACAGAACCCATTGCGGCTCAGGAAGCCATCGGGAAAACCAGGCAGTTGGTTTGTTGGCATGGTCTGTTCATACATAGAGTTGAAGCTTTGCATAGGACCACCGAGGTTTTTGTCATCATAGATTCCCCAGGTCCATTCATAATGCTGAGCCGTCTTTTGAGCAACAGCTCGTAGATTCTCGGAGTTGAATGAGCCAGATCCCACGCGATACTGGATCAGCATCTTCGGAGTGACAATCTGAAGCCATCCATCTTTCACTGCTGCGGTGAAGTCAATTGATGACATCGATCTGTTTGTGATGACCGCGGTGGCTGCATCAGAAAAACCGGATGATGCATACTGCATTCGCACGAGGGATGGTGATAATACTTCAAAACGCGTTTGACCACAGGTAACCTGGTTGCCATGCCGCACATAGTCAGCACACCAGGACGGAGTGGTCATTAGGCTAGCGCAGATGGCTGCGGTTACCACTGCAAGCCGATTCCTAAAACTTAATTTATTAGCCATGTAAATCTCCTTTACATCGAAGATGCTCATACCGGCTGATCAACCGATATTAATCTACCAATAGTCATTATAATATCTGTTGATCTATTGACATTATAAAAAGAAGGTGTAAAATATTTTGGTGCTCCTGTGAATTAGTTCACAAACCTTCGCTGCTTGAAGGGGCCAGGAGACCTCGGCTGTGGTTGGAAATGTGCTGATCAGCAACTATCCAACTACTCGGTGCTGGCAACGCCAGTTGTTATGTATCGTAAGATACAGGTCGCAGAGACAAATCTGCCTTAAGTCGGTCGTGAGTATTACGTCCGGGTTATCCCTACGACATTGAAGCCGATAGAATACCCCCCATAACCGCTACTAAGGTCTTTAACAGGCTATAGAAATATGAACTTCAGTACGAAACAGTTCCGCCGAATCTTGTTCGGCCGTCCGTTGGCTTCCGACAAGCTCTCTCACCAGAGACTTCCTAAGGTGCTTGCTTTACCAGTGTTCTCCTCCGATGCCCTTTCATCAGTCGCATATGGGACCCAGGAAATTCTGCTCCAGGCTACCACTGTGGGATTGGCTGGCATGGCACTGACACTGCCAGTGGCTGCCGCCATTATTGTGGTGTTGGTGCTAGTATCAATCTCCTATACACAGACAATACATGCCTACCCCAGCGGGGGAGGAAGCTACATTGTTGCCCGCGAAAACCTCAGTGTTAATATGGGCTTATTAGCCGCCGCCGCATTGTTAACAGACTATGTCTTAACAGTGGCTGTATCTATTGCTTCAGGGGTTCAACAGATAACCTCGTTCTTCCCGCATCTTGCCAGTATGCACCTAGAGGTGCCTTTGTGTTTACTAGCCGTGGCGGTAGTTACGCTGGCCAACCTTAGAGGTGCCAAGGAATCTGGTGTGTTGTTCAGCATCCCAACGTATTTCTTCTTGGTATGTATGCTGTTGATGGTGGCGCTTGGTGTATTTGGTCCACTATTTGGCTATCATCTGATGTCGTATACCTCTGTCATGACGCCTGCAGAACAAACTCAATTTGCAGCTTGGCAGAACCATCAGAGGAGTCTCGCAACGGAACTTGGCGGATTCGCCTTAGTTGCTATTGCTCTGAAGGCGTTTGCCTCAGGATGTTCTGCACTGACGGGTGTTGAGGCTATATCGAATGGAGTACAAGCATTTCGTCCGCCAGAAAGCAAGAACGCATCGCAGACACTTGCGGCGATGGCTATACTGTTAGGCGTGATGTTTGTTGGTGTGAGTTACCTGGCACAAGCTAACCATGTTGTGTATGCACACGGTTTTGATCACCAAACTGTCGTTGCATGGGTTAGCCGCATTGTATTCCATAACAACACGACAATAGTGGGAACTGTTCTGTTCAGTACTGCCATTATCTTGTTACTGGCTGCGAATACTAGCTATGCTGACTTCCCACGGCTGGCCGCGATACTCGCTCGTGACCGCTTTATGCCAAGGCAGTTAAGCAACCTCGGTGACCGGCTTGTCTTCGCCAACGGGATAGTGCTTCTGGGCATTTTCAGCAGTCTGCTGATCATAGCTTTTCATGGCAAGACTGATAAGTTAATCCCATTATATGCGGTTGGCGTTTTCTTGAGTTTCACGCTGTCGCAGTCGGGTATGGTGGTTCACTGGTTCCGCGGTCATGGTAAGCACTGGAAGCTCAAGGCGTTACTGAATAGTTTAGGAGCTATTGCGACGTTCATCGTGCTGTGCGTGATTGTGTATGAAAAAACCGCTGAAGGCGCATGGGTTGTGCTGATCCTCATCCCCATACTCATGGCGATGTTTAAAGCGATTAATAAGCACTATGAACGGCTTCGCGATACCTTGCGTCTTACTGAATCAACCGCACCTGTAGATATTACTGATCGCCCGCACACGGTATTGGTGCTGCTCGATAGGCTGCACAGAGGCAACATCGAAGCGCTGCAGTATGCGAAACTCATCAGCAAAGATGTCAGGGCGGTTCGTGTTGATGTTCATCAGGATTCCACTGTAAACAGCTTGGTGCGGCAGGAATGGAATCTATGGGGTGTCGATGTACCGTTGGTAAATATCGCATCACCGTATAGGTCGCTGTTTGAGCCGGTTGTGGAATATGTCAAACAGGTCAGAGAAGACCGACCTGATCACGTGGTGACAGTTATATTGCCGGAGTTTATCGTAGATAAATGGTGGTATCGGGCATTGCATGCTAATCACGCTGCTCTATTACGGCTTGCACTCGGAAATATACGAGGGGTCATCATCACCAACGTTCGGTTTTACACTAATAAGTAAACTGCAGGTATAATCTGCGCACAACAAGGGATCATTGCCATGATTGGCGTATATACCATCAGTATCTTAAGTATAATCATGCTGCATATTGGTGAGGTAAAGCGATGTCCTATAAATACATACTGCGTTTAGCGATTCAACCAGGTTTTCATGAATCCGAAAGACTGAACACCATGGTTCAGTTTTGTGAACAGGCGAAGATTGACGATGTGATGTTCTTCATCAACTGTGAGGAACTGAACAGGGGACACCTGACAAAAGAACAGACACTGCCATGGCTTGACCTAATATCAAGGGCTAAACAGATATTACAGCCGATGGGCATTACCACATCGATAAATCCTTGGATCACAACACTGCATACAGATCGTGGCAGAGAGCTGCAGAACGGGCAAAACTTTCAAACGATGGTCGATCCACATGGGCAGCAAGCCACAGCAGTCGCCTGCCCCATGTGTGCCAACTGGCAAGCATATATTCAAGAGATGTATGCGTTGTATGCCTCTGTGGAACCCTATATGTTGTGGGTTGAGGATGATTTCCGGCTGCATAACCATGCGCCCTTGCATTGGGGCGGATGCTTCTGTCCACTACATATGCAGGAGTATTCCAAGCGAGCAGGGAAGCAGCTTGAGCGCGAAGAGTTCATATCGAAAATGCTTCAGCCCGGCGAACCGCATGAATACCGCAATATATGGCTTGATACTAGCCGCGACGTAATGGTTGATTTAGCGGCAAAGATAGGTGCTGCCGTTCATGCTGTGTCGCCGGAGACGCGGGTTGGGCTTATGAGCTCTGGCCCTGCGGTTCACTGTGCTGAAGGCCGTGACTGGACAGGGATTCTATCATCTCTATCAGGACCCGATGTACCGATGGTTAACCGTCCGCATCTGCCAGCATATCAAGGCACTTCGAGCCAAGCATACATGATGGGATTTGCTGAGATATCGCAGGTTACACAGGCATCGATCCCTGCCTCTGTTGAGATATATCCTGAGCTTGAGAACCATCCTGATACGCGCTTTTCGAAGTCCAATAACTTCACGCGCCTTCAGCTTGAGACCTCGACGTTAATCGGCTCTCAAGGAATTACCATGAATATCTTCGATATGATGGGCAATGGCGCCATGATGACCGAAGGATACCAACAGATGCTGGCAGACACGAAACCTCTGCTGAATAAAATCACTGAGCTGAAACTGCAGCGTGAATCCCGATTAGGGGTACATGTGCTGTTCAACCCTAAGTCGTCATACGCAATACACACATCTCAAGGACGTGAGATGTATGAGCTGAACCCTAACGAAACCGTATGGGCGAAATTCCTGAGCGCATTTGGTGTTAGTAACCGGTATGACTCTGAGACACCAGCACCCGGAAGTATAGTTGCGATATCGGGGCAATACCTACGCGGGCTTGATCAACAGCAGATACAGCAGTTGTTCAACAATAACTATGTAATGCTAGAGGCGGAAGCCACAAGTGTTTTGTGCGAGATGGGGTATGGTGAGCTTGCCAATATCGAATCGGTCGAATGGATAGCTCAAGATTCAGGTACCGCAGCATATGAACAGGTATGTAATGGTATAACCTATGCGGGATTATCGGAAGCCAGATTATCTTGTCAAGTAGCATCTGGCGACTATCTTAAAGTATCCTACAGCAAAACGCCATACCTGTATTCGCAGGTGATGAATCCGTATGGTGAGGTTGCAGGAGCCGGATGCACCGTGGTTGATGGCCGTGTATTTATACTGCCTTACGGACATTTTGGAATGCAGTGTCATCTGAACACAGTTCGGCAGCAGATCATTCAAGATGCGCTGGTGAATGCGGTGAATTACGCACGGCCAACATATGCTGAAGATGCGCCGTATGTATATGTGCAGCATCATAACCAAGACGGTAAGAACTATGTCATGCTCAGTAACTTCTCAGATGACGATGTGAGTGATATCAAGCTGTTCATGCCTGATGTGGCTGCGGACGCCGCGATGTGCATCGGCAGGGAGGGTGAACACACTGTCAGCCTACAGAGAGATGACAAGTACGTTACGATGATGGACGCACTGCCGCGATGGCAGACGAAAGTGTTAGTGATCGGGTGAGTGGTAAAGGGGGCAACCACAAGCGTTGCCCCCTTTTAGCAGATACAAAACCGCGTTACGGCTTCGTGGGCAGCAGCTTGCGAAGCCGCGGTATAAACACCGCACTCACGCTAATCTCGCGGATACCAATCTTCAGCAACTCCATCAACGCGGTATATCTGTTTGCCATTTCCCCGCAGATACAAATAGGAATTCCCGCCTCGTTTGCTGCATCAGCAGCCATTTGTATCAGCCTTAATACCGCTGGATGGGTTTCGTCGTATAGATACCCCATGGGGCCGTTTGTGCGATCGACCGCCAAGGTATACTGCGTGAGATCGTTGGTGCCGACACTGAGGTAGTCGACCATCTTTGCCAGTTCAGGAGCAATGAGCGCAGATGAGGGTGTCTCTATCATCACGCCCACTTTTACGGGATGCATCTCGTTATGATCTGCTCCAACTTCGTGCTTAACGTGCTGCAGAATCGAGATCGCTTCAGATAGCTCCTCAGTGGTTGTAACCATAGGGAACAACACAGTGATTGGTCCGTGCTGAGCAGCGCGCAGCATGGCACGCAGCTGCGTGCGGAATAGCTCGCGTTCTGCTAGGCACAATCGCAATCCCCGCAAGCCCAGTGCTGGGTTTGCTTCCTGGGCATGATCTATATAAGCCAAGGGCTTATCGGCGCCAGCGTCAAGTGTGCGCAGCACCACGGGCTTGCCGTTCGCCGATTTAACGATCAGGGCGTATGTATCATACTGCTCCTGCTCTGTTGGAGCAGTTGCCCGATCTTGAAACAAGAATTCGGTGCGCACGATACCGAACCCATCACATCCTGCATCCATCGCTTCGTGTGCATCTGAGACTGAGCCGATGTTTGCTTTGATGTTCAGCGCATTGGCTCCAAGTTCGGCCAGTACCGTGCGAAGTTGATTTTGGATGTCATTGGGATCTTCCACAGATGCGTTCAGGCTTTGATCTGAGGGCTCTGTATCTATGGTTCCGGTGTATCCGTCAATGCTGATCTGCTGCCCGTTTGTGACTTGGCTCAAAATGCCGTTTACCCCAAACACAGCCGGTATACCAGCTGCTCGGATTAATATCGCAGCGTGCGAACTGCTTCCGCCTTTTTGGCTGACCGCACCTGCAGCCGCAGACAGAGAGGCCACCTGAGAGGGGTATAACTCCTCTGTGACATAGATACATCCAGGGGTGATGACTTCGACTTCGTCTTCGGTGATCTCACGTGACAGTCGATGGCCGATATCGCGGATATCAACTGCTCTCGCACGCAGATACTCATCGTTCAGTTGTTCGAAGTCCTGGGCGATAGATTCTACAGTCTGTTTTACAGCGTCATATGCGGATATACCATCGTTGATGAGCTGCTGAATGGGTTCCGATAGTCCTGGATCATCAAGCAGCATGAGGTGAGTTTCCATGATATCGTGCTGTTCAGAATCTTCGGTCATATCCCGCAGACTGGCGAGTTCCACAGTAACAGCTTCGACAGCGAGCTGATACCGTTCTATTTCACAGGCAACAGACTGGGCTTCTCTCGCTAATGAGTTGACGGATTTTGCGATTTGCACGACGCCGACACTGCGCCCATCGGAAATCGCGATGCCACGCAGTACGCTCATGCGCCACCATTTTGAAGGAAAGTGCTGAGTGCTTCTACTGCTGCGTTTTCATCGGGTCCATCGGCGTGTAAGGTGACCGTAGAGCCCTTGCCTGCGTCAATGCCGATGAGGGAAATGATGCTGTTGGCTTTCGCAGACTGACCATCTTTTTCAACTGTAATCACAGAGCTGAAGCTCTTCGCAAGTTTCACAAAAGCGGCGGCAGGGCGAGCATGCAGGGCAAGCTCAGGGTGTAATGTAACGGTAGTTTCGATCATGACAGTGTTTCCTCAATCTCAAACAGTGGGTCACCGATGGCGATGCGGCCTTGGGCTAATAGCTTGATTTCGCTGCCCATCACCACGACTGGTGATACGACGGCTTTTCCGGCTGTTTTAATAGCATCTATGTCGAACTCGATGAGTTTCTGGCCGACCTCAATTGCGTCACCTTTGGCAGCTAGAAGATGAAATCCTGTGCCGTTCATCTCTACCGTATCGATACCTACATGAACGAGCAGTTCAACACCAGAGGCAAGTTCCATACCGAAAGCGTGGCCGCTGGCAGGTAATGCGGAGATGGTTCCATTGGCTGGAGCGGCGACAATACCTGTGTCGGGTATGATCGCCACACCATCACCAAGCATTTTTTCAGCAAAGACGGCGTCAGGCACCTCTTCAATAGGGACGACAGTACCTGAAAGCGGTGAATAGACAACAAATGCCATAGTTCTACATAAGGTCCTTTATATCTTGCTCTATAAGTTCCGCTTCTGTGCCGATGATCACTTGGATGTTTCCACCGCCAAGTTTCATCACTGCGACGACACCTTCTTGTTTCAATGCGCGTTCGTCTAATTTGCTGATATCGCTCAGCGTTATTCGCAGACGAGTAATGCAGCTATCTAGATGCTTGACATTCTCTTTGCCACCTAGAGCTTTCAGGATATTGCTGGCTTTCATATTGTTACCTCGTAATATATTGCGTAATTAGTTAATGTCCGCGCTCGCATCATCATCTGGCTCACGACCTGGCGTCGGCAGATTAAGATTGCGAATGATCAGGCGGAACAAGAAATAGTAAATGAGCGCAAAGACGATACCTATCGGTATGATCATCAGTGGCTTCGTGGCGTTGCCATAAAATAGTATGTAGTCGATAAGCCCTGCCGAAAAACCAAATCCGTGTTTAATGCCCAGTAGTTCGCAGATAGCCAAGGCGCTTCCCGTAAGTATGGCATGAACACCATATAACAGAGGGGCGATAAACATAAAGGCAAACTCGATAGGTTCGGTGATGCCTGTCACCATTGATGTTAAAGCTGATCCTATCAACAAACCGGCTACTGTCTTGCGGTTCTTCGATTTAGATTCATGCACCATAGCGAGGCATACAGCAGGTAATGCGAACATCATGATGACGTAGAATCCTGTCATAAACTGACCTGCCGATTTATCGCCTGCGGCGAACCGAGTGAGGTCACCATGCACGACTTTACCGGCAGCATCTGTGAAGCTGCCAAAGTCAAACCATACCATGGTGTTGATGACATGGTGCAGACCAAAAGGAACGAGCAACCGGTTAGCCACGCCATAGAAGAAGACACCAACAGGCCCGCTTTCAATCAATGCGTTGCCGCCAGCGTGAATTGCACTTTGAACCCCAGGCCATATCCAACTCGCGAGTAGTCCAATGATCAACGCTGAGAATGATGAAAGTATCGGAACTAATCTTTTACCGCCAAAGAAGCCGAGTGCCTGCGGCAACCGTGTGCGATGGTATTTGTTGTAGAGGCTGGCCGATACCAAACCGATGATGAGTCCGCCTAGAACACCCATGTTAACTGGGGAGGGATCGCCGGGCTTTGCACCTGGGTGTATAGCTAGTATGGTTTTGGTCATGACCAAATAGCCCACCACGGCGGCTAAACCGGCAACTCCCGCATCGGAAGCAAATCCGATAGCAACACCAATGGCGAATATCAATGGAAGGTTATCGAAGATGGCATTGCCACCCATCATCATGACAAAGCCTATCATATGTACAAGGCCTGAAGGCACAGATGATTCGATCAAACTACCAAATCGCAGCAACAATGCGGCTGCAGGGAGAACAGCGATCGGCATCATGAGTGACTTGCCAATACGCTGGAGAACACCCATCAAGTTAGAAAACACTAAAATAGCCTCCGATATTAGTTATGACAGTTTAGTAACATTCTACTAAACCGAGCAGCATCTCTGCTGGTGTAATATGAGGCACTGACATCACGTTGTATATGATGTATGAAATCCGAAAATTTGACACTTTTGGTTCTATGTCGGTATAATGCTATAAGAAGTCCGGCAACCGATCCTTTAAGACCGTCCAGAGAGGCGGGTAAGGAGCCTGGTGAACCCGTATTCATCTGTCTCTAATCCGTAGATCTCAGGACCTCCAGCAGACAAGAGGAGGACCTTAATGCTTCGCGAAGTCCCCGTTATGAACTCGCAGGATATGCGTCGCGCTCTTACTCGTATCGCCCATGAAATATTAGAGCGTAACAAAGGTTCAGAAAACCTCGTTTTAGTTGGAGTTCTTCGAAAGGGTGCTCCGATTGCCAATCGCCTCGCTAGCCTCATTCAAGAAATTGAGAACCATCCAATTCCTGTTGGCCAACTGGACATCTCGCTTTATCGTGATGATTTCCGTACGCGCACAGTGACGGACATGGGCAACACACATATGCCAGTAGATATCACAGGTAAGTGCGTGGTGTTGGTTGATGAAGTGTTCTATACAGGAAGAACGATCCGCGCGGCTATCACAGGACTATTTGATCTCGGACGGCCTGATAACATCCAACTCGCTGTTCTCGTTGACCGAGGGCACCGCGAGATCCCAGTGCGCCCCGACTTTGTGGGCAAAAACATACCAACGTCCAAAAGCGAATTTGTTGAAGTAAAACTTCTGGAACTGCATGGCGAAGACTCTGTTTGTATTGTGAAGTCACAAGAGGGGGGATCAGACGAGTGATAACCGACTTGCTTGATCTTAAGGGTGTATCGGAAGAAGATATCCGGAATATTCTTGATAGCGCCGACTCATTCAAAGAGATTATGTACCGTGATATCAAAAAGGTACCTACTCTTCGAGGACGCTCTATTTGTACGCTCTTTTATGAGAACAGCACACGAACCCGCGTCTCCTTTGAGACCGCTGCTAAGGTTATGTCCGCTGATACTGCGAGTGTGAGTGCGTCGGGCAGCTCCATACAAAAAGGTGAGAGCTTAGCAGACACCATCTGGACACTTCGGGCGATGCAGTTTGATGCGTTAATCATGCGGCATCCCCAGAGCGGTGCAGCCGCATATGCTGCACAGAAGCTGGATATCCCTGTGATCAATGCCGGCGACGGGATGCATGCTCATCCAACGCAAGCTCTGCTGGATATGCTGACCATTCGACAGCATAAGGGGCGGCTAGAGGGATTAACGGTTGCGATTGTGGGTGACATCATGCACAGCCGTGTTGCTCGCAGTAATGTGTGGGGACTGACCACCATGGGTGCGAATGTCAGATACGTGGCACCGCGTACCCTGCTGCCGCGTGATGTTGAGCAGCTGCCAGTAAGGGTGAGCACAAACCTGATCGATGGAATTAGTGGAGCCGATGTGGTGATGTGCCTGCGGCTGCAAAACGAGCGTATGAGCGCGGGGTTACTGCCAAGTTTATCCGAATATGCTCAGCAGTGGGGCATCAACAAGTCATCAATTAATTCGGCCCGACCCGACGCCATTGTGATGCATCCGGGGCCAATGAACCGAGGAGTGGAGATATCTGCTGACATAGCCGATTGCCCTCAGTCTGTGGTTCTTGAGCAGGTAACTAATGGTGTCGCAGTGAGGATGTCGGTGTTATACCATTTGCTTGGGGGAGGCACAGAAGCGTGAAGAAACTATATAAAGGTGCTCGAATAGTTGACCCTTCTCAGAATCTTGATGCTGTGTCTGACCTTCTCGTAGAAGATGGTGTTGTTGCAGCAATAGGTGAAGGTCTCCAGGCTGATGAAGTTGTGAACTGTGAAGGTCTGGTATTAACACCGGGCTTGATCGACCTGCATGTTCACCTCAGGGAACCTGGACAGGAATATAAGGAAGACATCGAATCCGGAACTATGGCCGCAGCCGCTGGTGGGGTCACTGGGGTTGTCTGTATGCCGAATACGGTACCGCCTATTGATGATCCCATTATAGTGCGGGGCATTCTACAGCGAGCATCTGAAGTTGGTAAGGCAAGGGTGTATCCGGCAGCCGCCGTCACACGCAATCTGCAGGATGAAGGGCTAACGGATATGGCAGCACTGAAGCAAGCTGGTGCCGTAGCCGTCACAGATGATGCCCATCCACTAGCTATTGCTGGTGTATTGCGCAGAGCATGTGAATATGCTCAGATGTTCAACTTACCCGTAATGCTGCACTGTGAGGATAAAACCTTAAGCGGTGACGGGTTTATGAACGAGGGATATACCGCCACCGAAATCGGCTTAAAGGGCATGCCCAGTATATCGGAAGACATACACGTCAGTCGAAACTGCATGATGTCTCTATACACAGGCGCTCATATCCATCTGCTGCATGTAAGCACGAAAAATAGCGTTGATATCATACGCCAAGCGAAAGCGAGAGGCGCTAACATCACCGCGGAGACATGCCCTCATTACTTCACATTAACGGACAAGGCTTGTGCCGAATATGACACAAACTTCAAAATGAACCCTCCGCTGCGTGATGAAGATAGCCGCTTGGCTGTGCTTGAAGGGCTTGCAGACGGAACGATAGATGCCATCTCAACCGACCATGCCCCTCATGCTCCAATGGAGAAGGATGTGGAGTTTGGGTATGCACCATTTGGTGTGGTGGGCTTAGAAACAAGTTTTGCAGTAAGTTATACCTATCTTGTGAAGACAGGTAAGTTGAGTTTGCTTCAGTTGATAGACAAGATGAGCACCACGCCTGCTCGTATCATCGGTGTTCAAGGCGGAAGCCTTAAAGTAGGCTGCGCTGCAGACATTTCACTATTTGACGTAGATACTGAGTGGGAAGTGAACCCAGACGACTTCTATTCGAAGTCGAAGAATACAACATTTAAGGGCTGGAAACTGACTGGCCGCGCCGTTCACACGATACTATCTGGTGAAACGGTATATCAGTTAAGATAGCGAAAGCCTGCCAGATATATCGGCAGGCTTTTTGATGAATATACTAAGGGGGATATAGAAATATGCGATCGATACTCGTTCTTGAAGACGGATCGGTATTTGAGGGGCAAAGCTTTGGTGCTACTGGCACAGTCACAGGGGAGGTCGTCTTTAATACCGGGATGACCGG
>CAZFLA010000016.1:0-16231 GCA_964519405.1 uncultured bacterium | reverse complement strand
CCAAGCTACTCTGGGCAAATCGTAACGCTGACATACCCCCTGATCGGTAACTATGGAATTAACCCAGATGATATTGAGAGCCGTGCACTGCAGCCCAAGGCATTAGTTGTACATCAAGCGTGTTCTGTGCCAAGCAACTGGCGAATGAGCGTGAGTTTACAAGACTACCTTCAAGAACATAACCTGATAGGTTTGCATGGTATTGACACACGCACCCTGACACGCACTATCCGCCACGCCGGTGTAATGATGGGTATCATCACGACAGAGCTAACTGTGGCAGAAGCTTTGGCACAGCTTAAGGCCTCTCCGAAATATGATGAGTTCAACTTTGTTAAACAAGTGACAACCCCTGAACCATATGTGTGGGACTCGGACGGGTATAAGCCGGTAATAGCACCATCACTGCCGGATACCAAATACCGCCTGACCATGATTGACTGCGGACTGAAATATCACATATTGCGTAGGTTTGCTTCATTTGGAGCTCGCATTACGGTGATGCCATGCACAAGCACGGTTAATGACATCATGCGCACCAATCCCGATGGTATTTTGCTTTCTCCTGGGCCAGGAGACCCCGCGCTGTTGTCGGATGTTATTTCCACTGTTAAGCAGGTTTCGGCCATGAAACCTACTTTTGGTATCTGCCTCGGCAACCAACTGGTAGGCTGTGCGTATGGCGGACATACATTCAAGTTAAAGTTTGGACACCGAGGAGCCAACCATCCGGTCAAGGATCTGCACAGTGGTAAAGTGCGAATCACATCTCAAAATCATGGATATGCCCTGGACCCGAATGAGATGGGTGATGGTATGGAAGTATGGCAAGTCAATCTGAATGATGGTACCGTAGAGGGTCTGAAGCACAAAGAACTGCCAATCATGACCATTCAGTATCACCCAGAAGCGAGCCCAGGACCTCGTGACAGTGATCCATACTTTGAAGAGTTTATTAAAATAGTCGCGAAAACCAAAAGTGCCAAGTAGTTCATCGATAGTATCTGTGCGAAGTGAGGTTAGTTCATGCCTGTAAGAGAAGACATAAAAAAAGTAATGGTGATTGGCTCAGGCCCCATCGTAATTGGTCAAGCTGCTGAGTTTGACTATGCTGGTACCCAGGCTTGCCGAGCACTCCGTGAGGAAGGCAAGTTCGTAATATTGATGAACTCAAACCCTGCAACTATCATGACCGATAATGAAGTTGCAGATAGGGTGTATATAGAACCGCTAACCGTTGAGTTTGCAGAAAAAGTAATCGCTAAGGAGCGCCCAGACGGTTTGCTGCCTACACTTGGTGGGCAGACCGGCCTTAACTTAGCCGTTAATTTGGCCCAAGCTGGTATTCTTGAGAAATACAATGTGGAGCTGCTTGGTACATCACTAGATGCCATTCAGAAAGCAGAAGACAGGGAACTGTTCAGGAATACCATGAACAGCATCAATCAACCAGTACCTTCAAGCTGGATCGTGGAAAGTCTCGAGCAGTTGCACGAGGTTGCCGATCTTTGCCCTTATCCTGCCATTGTTCGCCCAGCATATACTCTGGGAGGTACAGGTGGTGGAATTGCGGCTGATAAAGACGAACTACTTCAAATTGGTGAACGCGGATTAAGCTTATCCATGCGCAACCAAGTGCTTATCGAGCGCAGCTTGATCGGCTGGAAAGAAGTGGAATACGAAGTGATGCGTGACGGTAACGACACCTGCATCACGGTATGCTCCATGGAAAACTTTGACCCGATGGGAGTGCATACTGGCGACAGCATAGTGGCTGCTCCTACTCAGACGCTTACCGATCGTGAATACCACATGCTGAGAACAGCTTCGCTTAGTATCATCAGCGCATTGGGCATTGAAGGTGGCTGTAACGTTCAGTTGGCTTTATCTCCAGATAGCTTTGAATACTATGTCATCGAAGTTAATCCACGTGTAAGCCGGTCATCGGCACTGGCATCAAAAGCTACGGGTTATCCTATCGCAAGAGTAGCAGCCAAGATCGCTATCGGTTTGCGCTTGGATGAGATTGAGAACGAAGTTACTGGCAAAACTAAGGCTTGCTTTGAGCCGACAATTGACTACATTGTGGTTAAGTTCCCAAGATGGCCGTTTGACAAGTTCGTGACTGCAGACAGGCGTGTAGGAACCCAGATGAAGGCGACTGGTGAGATCATGGCTATAGATCGAACCTTTGAAGCCGCACTGATGAAAGCCATACGAAGCTTGGAAGTAGGTGCAATAGGCTTAACCCGAAAAGGCACAGCCAGTATGTCTGACATGCAGCTTGAAGAGGGTATCGCAGAGGCCACTGATGAACGCATATTCATCATCGCAGAAGCATTTCGTCGGGGTATGATGGTTGAAGAAATTCACCAGATCAGCAACATCGACGTATGGTTCTTGGAAAAAGTTAGGCTGCTGGTTGAGATGGAGACACGGCTGCATATCCATGCAAAACAGTTAGCCGATTTTGCCAACGACTCGGCATCAGCTAGTGAAGAGACCATCGCACTCATTCGCGATGCGAAATACCTGAACTATCCTGACAAAATGTTGGCTGATATGGCTGGTGTAGCGACGACGCAAATGCGAAAAGCGCGACAGCAACTAAAACTAAGTCCTAACTACAAGATGGTAGACACCTGCGCCGCCGAATTCGAAGCAAAGACACCATATTACTATGGTACTTACACACCTGGTGAAACGGGCTGATCCGGTTTTGTGGGGCGAGTTGAGGCATTCCTCGCTCGCCCTTTTGCCCACTGCCGCAGCTGAGCAATTGACTCTTTCATGGTTTTTGAAAGAGGAACCGTATGACGAATTTCAGCCGTGATGTGTTTAGTATCCAGCTCTACACCATCATGGAATGCCCTAAAAAGTCCGCCGATCACCGCTTGTTCTATTTCGGCACCGCTAAAGCCCTCACTGGCACTTGCCAAAGCCTCTAGATCAAATTGTCCGCTTTCACGTTTGCGGTTTTTGATGTGAAGATCGAAGATAGTTTTGCGTTCCTGCTTGTTAGGCAAATCGGCAAAGAAGACTTCATCAAATCGGCCTTTACGCAGCATTTCTGGTGGTATCTGAGACACATTATTTGCAGTTGCCGCAACAAACACTGGTGCGGTCTTTTCCTGCATCCAAGTTAGGAAGCTGGCAAAGACACGTGCGGTGGTACCGCCGTCGCTCATGCCAGAGCTCTGAACTCCGCTGAAGCCCTTGTCAAGCTCATCTATCCACAATACGCAGGGGGCCAGAGCCTCAGCTTGCTGCATCGCTAAACGAATGTTCTGTTCGGAGGAGCCCACCAGGCTGCCAAAAACCCGGCCAACATCTAGCTTGAGTAACGGCATTGACCACTCGTTGGCAATGGCTCTTGCTGCTAGGCTTTTACCGCATCCTTGAACACCAATGATGAGTATCCCCTTTGGATAAGGTAAGCCGAAGCTGCGTGCACGAGTTGAAAAGCCCTCTTTGCGCATTTGCAGCCACTCGATGAGTTGTTCCAACCCGCCTATAGAACGAAATGATGCAGATTGATTGATATATTCAAGCACCCCAGATTTACGGATGAGTTGCTGCTTTTGTTGAAGCACGACATCACTGTTGAAGGATCCGTTTTGAGCCAATGATAACGCGAGTACATTCTCAATTTCTGTTGAAGTTAATCCGTTGGCTGCATCAACGAGTCTGGTCAAGTCATCAGTGGATATCTCAGTTGTTGAACCCGCGGCATTTACGGCAGTGGTGATGAGCTTTGTGACTTCATCACGATCTGGCAATGGGTAGTCAAGAACAGTGACAAGATGCAGCAATTCCGACGGTATCGCAAGAATAGGAGAGAGCATCAGTAGTGTGCTCTGTGTCTGCCGAAACAACGCGATGAGTTCCTTTAATAGACGTCGGTTAATAGTATCTTCAAGATATGGATGGAAATCTTTAAGGATAAGAAGACTTCGTGCAGGAAGGTTTCGTGCCTCCAACAAAGCTCTGACTGGCTTCATTGTATCCGTATCGGGGTTTAAATATGACCCAAAGCCTACGGCATTCGACCATTGTATGATACTAAAGCCTTGCTCTGCAGCGGTTCGAGTAATTGCCTCAAGCGAATGAGCTTCTTCTTGAGTGATAATGCTGATTGCTGTGAACCGCGCTTTCAAGAACAAGGAGAATTGCTGGCAGAATCCATCAATTGCTGACATTTTTGCCTCTTCTGGGAAAAATCACTTTAAATATGGTAAAAAATTAGTACATCTATTGCATAAAGATGGTACCATAAGAACGTTCAGGAGTACTCACCAAACTCCCGAGCAAGATTATTAGTGTGTTAGTTTGCGAGACTAACGAAGCCTTTTACCACAGGTGATCACTAAAATCTACGAACGTTAATGAATGTCGTGTAAGCAGATAGTATTAAATGAGGAGTTTGCCTGCTATTGTTGGGCGCTCCTGAACTCTTCAAGGAGGCCTGAGTGATGTCAGTTTCTCGAAATATGAAGTTGTTCGCCGGCTTTGCTGTCGTGGCGGCCCTTCTTGCAGGCTGCGGCGGTGGAGATGACAGCGAATCTCTGGAACTTCGCCCTGTTGTCTCTGGTACATCCAGCTCTGTTGGTTATGACCAGAATGTAACCCCTAATCCAAATCTTTCCGGTTATCAGACCCCTGTCTACAACACCGTTCTTAACCAGGTTGGTGAGGGAAGTATTGATGACTATGCCGTGAAAGATAACAACGGTAACCTTACTAATCCATCCGAAGCAGGACAGCAGGGTATCTGTTTGATCTCCGCTTCCAACTTCTTCGTTGGTGGTGCAGTTGGAACTATAGAAGATCCTTCTGCTGATGTTTACCTAATTTCCCAAGCGGACGCCAATTCACCATCAACATTAGCTGCAAAGCTAGATGGCCGCGCCGTTACTTATAAGCCAATCCTCACCATATCGAACATTGCATCTGCTAGGATCGCTCTGCGACCTGGTTATTATGTAATGTCGATGAGGAATGTACCTTTCTACCCAGGTCTGTCAGCTCAGCGTGGTCAGGTCGTATTCAAGGTTAATACCCGTGCGACTATCGTTTCTGGCCCGACAACATTCCCAACCGGTGTTGTCATGGCTCTGCCGGCATATGGCCAGGTAATGGATCATACCGCCTTCATCCAGATCAGTACCAATGTTGCTGCAGGCGCTACCAAAGCTGGTTTCTATATGAAACACGCCAATGGTGTCACCATGCCTAGCGAGAAGGGTTTCGTCAATGGTGTATCCAAAGTCAACGGTGTTGACGGCGGACCTACCCTTGGTAATCCTATTACCCTCATCACTTCTTGGTCCTTATAATCTAAGGTCATAAAGAGATGAATACAGCAAGACTAACAAGTCTGCTGTGCGCAGTTGGGGCGGTCGCTTTTACGGCCGCCCCTGTGTTTTCTCAGGTATGGGGAACAACAGCGCAGAGCAATGATGATTCATTTTCTCCCGACTATTCATTGTTTTCCGCAAAGGCTGGCACCGCTGCTGCAGGTGGTGTTTATCGCGGAGCTAAGGTAGACGGCCGCGAGTTGGTTGTACGTGAAACCTTCTTGTATGGCAGTTCCACGGAAGGCGTCGCTGGCTGGTTTGTAGGTCAAAGCCAGGAAGCTATAGGGAAAACAAAAACGAACAGATTTAAATCTGATGTGGACAGATGGGGTGTGTCATACGGCAAACCATTGAATTCATACACAGATACTACTTCTGGCGTGTATTATGAACATACAAATGCTGGTTCTGGCCACTTAGTTAAGGATGGCTCTTTAGCGGAATTAGCCACGGTAAAGACCGACTCATTTGGTTTGTATATGGTGCGTAAACAGGGTGATATGACCTGGACATATACCGGCCAGTATTCCAAAGTAAAAGGCGGATCCGAAAGTGCCACGGCACTGACGGGTACTGTCATTTTGGAAAAGCCATTAACCAAAGTGTTGTCAGCCCATGCTTCATTGAGCATGACGGGGCAGCGAATGCATTCTGATGATACGGTGAAACCGGTAATGAGTGGTGCTATTACCTATCATCCTGCATATTGGTTCACTGCTGAAGTCGGTGGTACTGTGGCACCCAGCGGAATCCCTGTTGCTGGTTCTACATTATCAAGCTCCAGTGGCTATGGCATCTATTTCCCGACATCAGATGGTTTAGTTGGTGAACTAAAAGACGGCGCAGTTGGTGCGCTCACTTTTAGAGCTGTTTTTACCATTCCGGTTAAATAAATTTACATCTTACATGGCCGCTGCACTATATTATGAATAGTGTGGCGGCCGTTTTTGTATAGTTGCCCTGATCAAGGAGTTTTTTGGTGGAATGCAATATCAAAGTGATAGTTGGCAGATAGAAAAAGAACACTGGGGCGCCTGGTGGAATGCTACGACCGACAGAGAACCCATCTTCATCATTTCTGCGCCGAATCCGTCTCCCGAACACCAGATTCAATTTCCGGCCGTTGACGCTGAGACGCAATGGACGGATGTCGATTTCTTTACTTTAGTTGCTCGGTATAAATCCGAATGCCGATGTCTGTATGAACAAGCATTCCCGTGGGTCTGTGCCTCATTAGGTCCAGGTTCGTTAAACACAATGCTGGGCACAGAACCGCACTTTGCTCCAAACACGGTATGGTATGACCCTTGTTGGGACACATTAGATCAAACGAATGTAGGCCTTGATGCTAATAATAAGTGGTATCAGTGGTGTATGAAAGCAACTAAGGAACTGGTAGATCGTAGTCAGGGACGCTGGATTGTGGCGATACCAGACTTGATGGAGAACATCGATGTTTTAAGCGCTATGCGCGGAAACATGGAGCTGTTATATGAATTGGTCGATGAACCCCAGCATATCCATAGATTGCAAAAACAGTTATTGCCAGTGTGGAAACAAGTATATGATGAAATATACAATATCGTAAAAGACGACCACGGCGGCAGTGTATGGGAGGCTTTCGACATATGGGCTCCTGGCAGGATACTTAAAGCTCAATGCGATTTCAGTGCCATGATCGGTAAATCCATGTTCGATGAGTTTGTTTTGCCTTACCTCGAAGAACAGCTAGACATGGTAGATTATACCATTTACCACCTGGACGGCCCTGATGCAATCAAGCATCTTGACAGCATCCTTAGCCTGAAGAGGCTGCGTTGTGTTCAATGGGTTCCAGGAGCTGGGCACCCTGATGTTCAGCACCCGGTGTGGGATGATATATACCGCAAAACGCTGGATGCAGGAAAAGCAATTCATGTGTGTGTGCCCCCAAGTGATGCTTTGGATTTTGCCAAGCGTTGGGGCACTAAGGACCTTCTGATGATTGTTTACTGCAGCGACGCCAACGAAGCCAGTGAGCTGGCAGCATCATTACGAGCTCTTCGGTTTAACTAGTAAGCTCCTGGAACAACGGGATGACCGTAACATGCTAACTTTTGATTTTGCGATGGTAACTTTGCATGTTGCGGTTAATCCCTGCCAGCTCGTTATATATCATGCCGTTGCCCATTTTTGCGTGCCATAGATCGGGTTGCTCGGTGCAATCGTATGTCCAGTAACAAGCACCATCGACACCATCTGCAATAAGGCTCAGAAGATACCAGCGCATTGCTGACGCTGCCTCTGCTTCGGTCTTGTGAACTGTCGTAAATGTTCCGAATTCCCCGCTAAAAATCGGCTTCTTAGATTTGATGCAATAGGGAACAAGGCGGGTCCATTCACAACATGCTTTATCTTCTGCAAAGGCTTGAGGTGATGCCCCATAAAAGTGTATATCCACATAGCTGAGATTCGATTGCGCCAAAGCCAAGGGTCTAAACGGCAGACGATGATCTTGAGTGGTATCACGCCACATTTTACGGATCCCTGTTCGCCCAACGGCTCGTAGGGTGAACACGCTTAGCGAGGTTTGAGCAGAAGGCAGCAACTTGCGAACCTGAGCACTCAGCTCATTGCTGTATTTTATAATGGCTTTATCGAGAAGGTTCTGGCATTCATCGGGGTTGGCGATATCCCACTGCTTGTTATTCCATGAAACCATACCCTTGGTGGAGAAGGGCTTTAGGTTAAGCTCTATCTCAGCCTCATTTTCGAACTCCCAAGAGAACACAGTGGAAGCGAATAGGGGATCTAGCTTTTGCAGCTGAGTGATGAGGTCACCAATGAACCATTTCTTAGCTTGAATGTAGTAGTAATCGAAAAAGTAACTAGAGGATCCTTCGAATTGATGGGGGCTTTTGTCAGTTACCTGTTGGTATTTACTGATCGGCGGTATGTGATCGGGAACGATAATTATTCGTATGCCATACCGACGGCACTTTTTTGCGAAATCAACCATATTACGAAGAAATTCAACATTAAGTCGATCATTCTCAACAAGCTGTAGGTTACCGACGAACACCCGCAGAATGTTAAACTTATCTTTAGCGATGTTCGACAACATCGATTCGACTCGGTAGCGGTCATACACACACGGAGCGAATACCGAGTGGTTGCCATCCGGCATAAGCCGGATGTATTGAAAACCCATGGGCCGAAACTCGCTGTTTGTAGATGTATCTATGAAACCACCACCAGATGGTTTAATCACGCTGTTGCTCATTTGCTGTTTTCCATGAGCCATCGTTCTGCATCTATTGCGGCCATGCAACCGGAACCGGCTGCGGTAATTGCTTGACGATATGTGTGGTCTTGCACGTCGCCGGCTGCGAATACACCAGTTACGCTGGTATAGCTGCTGCCTGGTTTGGTTTCGATATAACCTTCGCTGTTCATCTTAAGCTGACCGACGAATGTCTCGGTATTTGGTTTATGACCAATGGCCAAGAAGACACCATCTATTGAACGCTGTCGCAAATCACCTGTTTGTGTGTTGCGAAGTGTGACCGAAGTGACCTTGCCGGCATTAACGTCGTCAATTTGGTCGATCACAGCATTCCATTCGAATTCTATCTTGGGGTTATCAAAAGCACGCTGCTGCATGATCTTGCTAGCCCTGAGACTGTCACGTCGATGCACTACTATCACCTTTGTGGCGAATCGGGTGAGGAATATGGCTTCTTCCATGGCGGTATCACCGCCGCCTACGACCATCACTTCTTTTCCGCGATAGAAAAATCCATCGCATGTGGCACAAGCTGATACGCCATGACCCATCAGCGCAGTTTCGCCTTCAATGTTAAGCCAGCGTGCTGAGGCACCGGTTGCGATTATTAAACTCTCTGCAAAATACTCACGGTTGGAACTATCAACTAGTTTGAAAGGACGCTTTGATAGATCGACAGAAACAATGGTATCACTGACGATGTCCGTGCCGAACCGAAGCGCCTGTTGCTGCAGATTACTCATAAGTTCGGTACCGGACATTGGTTCAGGGTATCCAGGATAGTTTTCTATATCCGTTGTGATAGTTAACTGACCGCCTGGCTGCATACCTTCAAACAAGATAGGGCTTAGTGTTGCTCTTGCGGTATATATCGCCGCGGTGTATCCCGCAGGTCCTGCTCCGATTATCGCTACTTTGTGTATCATAGTTGCCGCAGCCTCCATGTGATAGTGTTGTTTACATCTGTTAGATATCGTTGGTGCTCTTTAGGTGACAGTCCATATTGGGGCATTTTCGCACGCGTCGCGTAAAGTCGATTAGGCGTTCAATGATATCTGTTGGTACCGCATGTTCCATTTTACAGGCTGCAGGTTCCGCTTGTTCGGGTGATACATCGAGCACATTCGTAAGAAAATCGCGTAAAGCTTCGTGCCTGTGAATGACATCTGCGACGATTTGATGACCATATGGCGTGAGTGTGATGACATCATACGGAACATAGTTGATGAGTTTCTTGTCAGCCAATAATTTCAATGCCGCAGTAACAGATGGGGGAGCAACTCCTAGCCGTAGACCAATATCACGCGCTCTCGCGGCACCTTTTTGATCGGCAATGTGGTAGATCACCTCGAGGTAGTCCTCTAGGCTTGCCGAAAGCTTCTGAGTTTTCGCGGGCATCGTCGTCTCCCTAAATGTTTTCGGATACACTAATATTTTTCGCGTAATCTGTAGTTTTGTCAACTAGTTGAAGATAATACTGTAGTTTTCGTGCTATTTCTCAGTATTTACATCACAATAGATATAATTGCTTGCGGCTGGTTCTTAAGCTCAGTAAAATGCATCAGGTGCGTGGACAAAATCTGCGTATAGTTAATAGTATGTATTGCAGTAAATGCCAATAGTATACGATTTTAGGAGCTGATTCACCGCCGACTGGCGTGTATATAAATAATGAAAAAAACATGTGTGATTCTTGCAGCAGCTCTGGCTTTGTCCAGCGGCCTTAATGCTGCCCCCGCAAAACCGAAACTATCTGGTTCTCTAAACTTATCTGGTGCATGGGCGATATACCCGCTGGCTCAAAAGTGGGCAGAGGCATTTCAGAAGCATAATCCTGGTGTGAAAATCAACATTCAGGCAGGCGGCGCGGGTAAAGGGATGTCTGATGTGTTATCTGGAGTCACAGATATCGGCATGGTCTCACGTGAGGTAGATCCTAGCGAGAAGGCAAAAGGTGCCAATCCTGTGATGATTGCAAAAGACGGTGTATTTGCGATTGTTAACTCCAAGAACCCTGCTCGGGCAAGCATCTTAAGATCAGGAATAAGCCGTGCGAAGCTTGTTGATATCTTCGTCAACGAAAAAGTGAAAAGCTGGAAACAGGTGGGAGGCCCTGATGTGCCAATCCATGTCTACACACGCTCTGATGCATGTGGTGCGGGTTCAGCATGGGCAGGAACACTTGGCAAATACAAGCAGGATCAACTTAAGGGGATCGGTATCTATGGCGATCCTGGTATTATCGAAGCTGTAAAAAAAGATGTATTAGGTATTGGATACAGCAATCTGGGGTTTGTCTTCACGAAAAGTGGTATCGAGAAGGGGATTTACTTGGTACCTATCGATACAAACAACAACGGCAAAGCCGACCCAATTGAATTCATCGATACACGAGCAAGAGCATATAAAGCGGTGGCTACTGGTAAATACCCTGGCTCTCGTAACGAGTATTTCGTGGCTAAAGGACACCCTAACAAACTTGCTGCGGCGTTTATCGAGTTTTCACTGAGTGCTGAGGGCAGCCAGATCCTTAAGCAAGTTGGCGGATATGTGCCTGTAACCGCTGCAGAACGCACAGCTCAGTTGAAAAAGATTAAGTGACGTTAAACAACAGATAGCTATACCATCGGTCCTCGTATTATGAAACTGCAGCGTAAACTGCGCGATAAAATAGCTGGTAAGCTGATGATGCTTACCAGCTTAGCCTCTGCATCAATTGTCATATTAATCGGTGTGGCTCTCTATTTTCGTTCGCGCCCACTACTGATAGCTAAGCCATTGCATGACTTGCTGTTTGGGCGTACATGGCAGCCATCTACTGGTCAGTTTGGCTTCCGGCCGTTTATCGAAGGCACATTTTGGGTGACCGGCTTAGCGGTAATCATCGCTGTACCAGTATGCCTTATGGCGGCCGTATACTTATCAGAGTTTGCTGTTCCCCGAGTGCGGTCTATTGTTAAACCCATGATTGACATTCTGGCGGGTATACCATCAGTTGTTTATGGTGTATGGGGCGTGATTGTTGTTGTGCCGTTCATTGCCGATACGCTGGGCCCATATGCCGCAAAACACTTGCACAAAATTCCTCTCCTTTCTGCGGACTTTACAACAGGATATAGCATTCTTTCCGGTGGCATTGTGCTTGCCGTGATGATTAGCCCTGTCATTGTGGCTGTGGCCGAAGAAGTACTGCGATCGGTGCCTATGGCGTATCGTGAGGCTTCATATGCCGTGGGAGCGACACGATATGAAACTATAACCAAAGTTGTCATACGTAAAGCGCTGCCGGGGCTTTTTGCGGCGGTAGTTCTAGGAACGTCACGAGCTCTGGGAGAGACCATGGCCGTGTTGATGGTGGTTGGTAATGTGCCGCAGGTTGCAAAGTCGATATTTGATGCTGCTTATCCGCTGCCTGCGTTGATTGCTAATAATTACGGTGAGATGATGTCGATCCCACTCTACGATGCAGCACTTTTAGGAGCTGCTTTACTGCTGTTTGTGATCATACTGGTTTTTAATATAGCCGCTCAGATAGTGCTTACTCAGGCCATTAAGAGAGCTGCACGATGAGGAAGAGGCGTATTAAGAACTCTTTATATACGCTGTGTGCTACGCTGGCGTGTGTCGTGATTGTGTGTTGTCTGCTAGCTATCGTTGCGGTAATCGTTCGCGAGGGTATTGGTGCTCTGAACTGGAAGTTAATCACACAAGAGCCGAAGGGCAGTTTTTACCTTGGAGGATCTGGCGGCATCGCCAACGCCATTGTTGGCTCGTTATACATTGGTCTAGGAGCCACGGCGATTGCTTTACTAATAGGGTTGCCCTGTGTGCTGTATCTGAGATGTTGGGCGCCAGGCACACGATTTGCAGCGATTGTTCGCGGTCTGATGGACATTCTATGGGGGATTCCCTCCATCGTGTTCGGTGCGTTTGGATTTACGCTGATGGTGTGGCTTGGCCTGAAGGCCTCATTGCTGGCAGGTATCATTACTGTATCCCTGTTTGAGCTGCCGATAGTCATACGATCGATTGATGAGGTCGTGCGGATGATACCGCGCGAACTCGATGAAACAGCTTATGCGTTAGGCTCAACGCGTTTCGAGACGGCTCGCAAGGTGATACTAAAACAGGCCATGCCGGGCATCGTGCTGGGCACACTACTGGCGTTCGGACGCGGGATCGGCGATGCGGCCTCTGTGCTGTTCACTGCTGGTTATACAGACCGTATTCCGAGTTCCTTGATGGAGCCGACAGCCACTCTTCCGTTAGCCATCTTCTTCCAGCTGGGCACACCTTTTGATGATGTTCACAAGCGTGCGTATGCATCGGCACTGGTGCTAGTCATAATGGTGCTATTGGTTAGCGTGGTATCCCGACTAATCAGTGCACGCTTAAATAGATATTCGGTAAAGTAGGGAGCGCGATGTCTACACCACATATTCATGCTGAGAACCTGAACTTGGCCTATCAATCCCATTCGGGATTGAAGGATATCAACGCGGATTTCCATCGAAAGCAGGTGACGGCGATCATAGGCCCGTCAGGATGCGGTAAGACAAGTCTGCTGCGTTGCTTGAACCGCATGATTGATCTGGTTCCAGGTGCCACAATCACAGGGCATGTCTATGTTGGCGATATGGACATCTATGCGAAGGGTGTCGATGTGACGGCTGTTCGCAAGCGGGTGGGGCTTATTGCCCAGAAGCCTACCGTTCTGCCGATGTCGATATTTGAAAATGTCGCTTACGGACCACGGATATATGGCTTTGAGAACCGCAAAGGCCTTCGCGACACTGTGGAGCGCTGCTTGACGATGACTGGCTTATGGGATGAAGTGAAGAACCGTCTTAGAGAACCCGCCAGCCGCTTGTCGATAGGTCAGCAGCAGCGGTTATGCCTTGCACGGGGACTGGCTGTGGAGCCGGAAGTATTGTGTTTTGATGAACCTACATCGGCTTTAGATCCGTTGTCTGCGCAGCTCATCGAACGCGAGATGCTGAGTTTGAAACAGCAATATACGGTGATTGTGGTCACTCATAACTTGCAGCAAGCTATGCGCATCGCCGATAATGTGGTGTTTATGCGGCAGGGTGTGATTGTGGAATCAGGCAAAGCAGATGATGTCTTCAAAAACCCACAACACGAATACACTAAAGCATATCTGAGCGGGATAGAGGAATAGATTCTCGCCCCGCCGCCTATAAGTGATGAGTGTGTAATGTTAATTATGTATGCACTAATAAACGGTTATTGTTTCACCCATTTGTGTTCTGGCTACACGATATAGATATCCTCGTCTGACAGTAATTGCGTTGACGTGGAACATGGCTTCGTTTGATACCAGTATGCCGTGCTGGAGTAGTCGTCGCGCCGCGATTTATGCCCATGAGGCGTAAAGTGCATGTTTTGCAGGGTCATACGAAGGCTCTTTTGAAAACAGATGGGGTCAGGTATGTGCCAGCGGTATAACATGAATCGCGGTTGGTATGAATACCTGTTAATATCATTGCCTAATACTGCATACATACCCGCATACAATCCAGAATATGGCTGATACACCCCGAGCTCGCTGTCGTATCCAAACGCGAAGGAACCGCAGAAGTAATCTTCCGTGCCGGTGTAGTTGATTGATGGATAGGTTTCACCATCGATGTAGAACTTGGCTTCGCCCTCTACCCAGCATCCGTTTGCTCCATTTGTTCCGACAAACAATGCCACTCCTGCGAAATGCCCTTCACCTTCGATATTGTCTACAATAGTGTAAGCCTGTTTGTTAGCCACAGGGCGTTGCTGTCGATAGCACGCATGGAAGTATCCGCTGTCTGAGGGGATAGCACCTTTATCTACTGTGATGGTGTAGTAAGTCACAAGAGTATCCTGAGGCGACCGGTTCTCAAGTGTCATCCGACAGTGCTTGTTGAACGGCATCGGCCAATAGCAGTTCATTCCTCGGCATGGTGCTACCAGTATCATCGCGGAGTTGAGGGTAGGGAACCGACCGTCTGAACTCTTCACGGAATCTGGGTAGCCATATCCAAAGAAAGCGCCCAGCGGTACCTCTACTGAGGGCGAGTCCTGATGATCCCAGTATATGCGCAGTATGAGGTGCTGGCTGATATGGCCGCCAAACCACATGCTTCTGATGATTCCAGGGCCATCGGTATTGATAAGCTCCAGCGTTTTACCTGGCTCTATACCTATACAAGGATGGAGTTTTTCCCAATCTTGCCCTTTGGAACCACCATCACGGCTTCCGGTAGGGTTCTCTGGGGAAAATGCATAGGTGTGCATATGGCGAATAGCCGATATATCAAACATACCAAATAACTCCATCAACATAATGTGGGAGACAGTCAAGCCGTTACGGTAATATCATAACAAAATCCCCTCATGACATAAGCCATGAGGGGATTACGAGTTGGTGGTTAACGCCCTACATACTTTCGGGGGCTGAAACACCAAGTAAATCCAGCGAGTTATGCAGTGTAATTTGCGCGGCTTGTACGAGAGCTAAGCGCGCCTTCGCCAATTCGACTGGGGTGTCGGGATGCACCACTTTGCAGTTCTGGTAGAAGCGATGGAAAGCATCTGCTACCTCACGGCTATACACCGTCATGCGATGGGGTGCTCGTTGGGCTGCCGCGGTTTGAATTTCGTCAGGAAGTTCTGAGATCTTCTTAATCAAGCTGATCTCATACTCGGATGTCAAGCCGCTAAGGTCCTGCGACGCAACATCGGGCATCTCGATGCCTTCCTCAACTGCCTTGCGAAGTATGCTGCAGATACGAGCATGAGCATACTGCACGTAGTAGACAGGGTTTTCGTTGCTCTTCTTTGTGGCGAGTTCGATGTCAAAGTCGAGACCTGTATCACTGCTGCGCATCAGCAAGAAGAAGCGTGTGGCATCTCTGCCGGCCTCATCAAGCACATCGCGAAGGGTAACCACATTGCCCGCGCGTTTGCTCATACGTACCATTTCGCCGCCCTTGAAGATGCGGACGATTTGGTGGATTAGCACCTCGAGCTTATCGCTGCCATATCCCAGCATGTCTACAGCAGCTTTAGTGCGGGCCACATAGCCATGGTGATCTGGTCCCCACACGTCGATCAGCAGATTAAAGCCGCGATCAAGCTTGTTTTTGTGATAAGCCGTATCGGCTGCAATATAGGTGGGTTGGCCGTTTGCTCTGACGATGACACGATCCTTATCGTCACCAAACTCGGTAGAGCGCAGCCACAAAGCACCTTCCTGCTCATAAACATAGTTGTCAGCCTTGAGCTGCTCAATACAGCGCATCACTTCGCCGTTATCATGCAGTTGCTTTTCCGAGAACCACACGTCAAAGTGGATGCCGAAGTCCTCTAGGTCTTGCTTCTGCTGGGCTTTCATGGCATCTTCCGCGTATTTGCGGAAACGGGCGCTGACTTCTTCCGCTTCACCCTTCGCGTAGTCTGCACCGAACTTGTCCAGCATATCGCGGGCGATATCAATAACATATTCGCCCTCATAAGCATCGCTGGGCATGACGGCATCTTCACCGATCAGTTGCTTGAAGCGTATGAGCAGTGAATCTGCGAAATTCTGCATCTGCAGCGAGTTTAACGCGTC
>CAZFLA010000015.1:9021-41402 GCA_964519405.1 uncultured bacterium | reverse complement strand
ACGGTATGCAGCGCCTGAAGGTTCATTTCAACGGTGTGAGCGGATCACTGCGGGCTCCCGGAAGAGCCACAGGATTTTGTCTGCGGAGCAAGGTGTCCAACCAAGGCGGGCCAACGGTGTTCCGAGTGGAGTTTGACCGCAAAGATCCGGCGTCTGTGATCGTATGGTATTCGCCAGCCATCAAGGATCCTGTCAGTTTGTACTACGGCACAGGTATCTGCCCGTTTGTGAACATCGTAGATTCGAAGGATATGCCTATACCGGCCTTCGGCCCGATATCGGTCGCCTAATAGCTGCCTGCGCGTTTGAGGACGAGTGATCGTCCTCAAACCGCATTGTTATGAGCCAGCCAATCGCTTCCTCTATTCATCCCCGTGGGGCTACTTCAGCGTGATCTTAATGGTGTCGCCAAGCTGCATGATCTCGTGCGTGGTGCGTTGTTTGTTCTGCAAGACATCAAAGGTGATGCGGTCGCCCTTACGCTTGATCATCAGATCGAACTGCTTTCCGAACGCCTGGATGCTTCGCAGTGCCATCCCACCCCAGCCATCTGGCAGCCTCGGTGTGCACATAAACTCGTTCAACCCTACTGGCCGAATGCCCCACAGACCTTCGGTGATGATGCGGCAGTATAAGGCGCTTTCAGCAGATAAGTGCCGTTGGTTGCCCTCCGGCCAAGCCTCTACAGGATACGGCACGTGGTCACCCAAAAGACGGCGAATGGAGTATTTCTGCAGGTAATCCATGGCGAGTTTGGTGTCACCGGTGGCAAAGACGCCTCGGAGCGCATACAGTGTTGCTCTGTCCCAAAATGTTTCTTGACCGGCTTCCGTAGCCAAGCCATCTTCTGTCCACAGCTTCGGTGAAAACAAGGCATTGATGGTGCCCTGTTTGCGGTCGAATATACCCATGGTTAACGGGATGCATATCCAAGCACGCAGTGTGGTGTTGCCATCATAATAGCGGTAGGTGTGAAACCCCTGTATATCTGCACCGAAGAAACGCTCTATAGCAGCACTGAGCTGCTCCGCACGGTGCCGATAGCCATTCACTTCGGATGACGGCTTGCCAAGCGCTTCACCCAACCATGCGGCTGATATCAGCGCATCATAATATAGCGCTGATGTGCACAGGTTCGCCTTGCCAGCGGGGAACCGACCCTCAAGCTCATCGCTGTCCGACTCCACCACGCCATGGCTGTTTGTTTTGCGGCGGCAGTATTCCAAACACCAGGTGACGATGGGCCACATCTCATGTGCGATACTTTGGTTACCCGACACCAGCGCATATCGCGCGGCTCCATATCCGATCATAGCCGCGTCACCGCGGTCACCGGCTCCTGCCCATATGTCGGTTGCTTCTGCGATGATCGAACTGGGCACAGCTTTATAATCGGGCTTCATGAATTTTGCGAATAGCCGGTAGCAGTTGAGAGCCGATTGATCCGCGTCAGCGTCGCCAAGGAATGGGAAGAACGGACTGGCATATTCGGCTTGGTCGTTCGCCCAGATGGCTGCATAATACGCACCACCACCTGGCCCATGCATCATACCGGCCTTGGTGTCGTAGACGCTTTCGGCAGCCCGCAGCTTCGCAAAGTCGAATTCGCGGTTGAGCACGGTATCTGGACACTCAAAACGGAGTTTCTTAAAGATGCTATCTACATATTCACGGCGTGCTTTCAGCTCTTGTTTCGGGTCGATGCTGATAATGGGTTCGGATTCCTTACGTCCAGCGAATACCAGCGCGAAGTCCACCGATTTACCCGCATTCAAGCGGAGTTTGCGATGACCCGTTGTTTGAACCGTTAGGGTGTAGACGCCATATACCCCTTTGCTGCCCTCTGTGGTGTATGTGTGGGTGTAGGGTTGAATGTCCACATCATGCGCCTGATTGGAGTTGTTTTGTATGGTGCAGTATTCAATGACGGCTGCTTTGCGTGTGCAAGGAAACAGCCGGCGTGTGATGCTGATATCTGCTCCGGCGGCACTGGTGATGGTCACCATACCTTTTATGTTTACCGCGCTGGGTTTCTGTGTGGGCAACAGACTGCCATCAACAAGTATCTGCGGGAAGATGCTTCCGTTGAAGCTGTGCGTTAGGCTGGCATGTGTGTTATTGGGAATCGTCCGAAGCATAGGCCAGACTATCTGGCGGTCGATGACAAGCTCCCCATGGTCATTAGTGCCGTATGTCAGAATGAACGAAACTCTGCGTCCGCTCATCTCAATCTGATCGGTATGTGCTGTGCCGTTGACAGACCACTCGATTGACCGATCTGAATTCATATGCCATCGTGTCTTGGACGCTGTATCAACCGTGTGATTCATCTGTTAAGCTCCTGAGCAGAAATCTTGTATCTACACAAATGATACCGAAAATAGTAGTTTGCCATGTTACGGGTTAAAGAGGCGCTCACCGCGGATGGAATGTGTGGTGGGTGGTTTTTTATTACCGTGTCCATTAGCGTCTGTCCGCAGATGAAGCCGGGGAGCGTTAACCGCGGATGAACACGAATAGACGCGAATGGGCCGCGTGCTGGGTGCTTATTTTGTCTTAAGAACCCGGTTACCTGCAAACATGCTGATTCGCCATGAAAAACACAAAAATTATAACCATGAGTGTCAACATTGTAGGGGCTGCCCCCTGTGGCTGCCCTTTATGGGTGTGTCAATCCGCGCTTATTAGCGTTCATTTGTGTCCATCAGCGTTTGCACGCAGACTAAGCTGGGGGAGTGTTAACCGCAATTCATGCCGATGAGACTTCATATACAGCTTTCATTTTAGTTAGTGACACAGGGATGCTTTCGAGAAGCATTACGCCCGTATCATATTTGGCTTGGATGGACTGATCCGCAGCAGAGGTGACGGCGGGATATGGATGGCGTCACATATTATCTTAAGTAAGCGTTTGCAGATGGCTGGTGTTTCCGGTATACTCAATCAAACTGAAACGAAACGGGTTAACCGATTGGAAATTGCTGCACCATGAATGAGTCTGCTGTAAGGCAAGAGATATCGCAAAAATGCGCCATGCTGATTCGGGCGAAAAGAAACACGCTCAAACGAATGAGCGTTGATCTTTCGCATGCTGCTGTGATTCATCCTGCTTACCTGCAGAAGAAAGCCATGATCTCTGGGACCATCCGACTAGATGACCTGCTGAGAGGATGCTTATCGGCACCAGTTGAGGTCGCGAATGGTTACTGGAACATCATCCTTGAGCAGTATTCGTGTATCCGACCGAAACCGACATGCCGTCAGCTTGCTGCCATGTTCTACGGCATCATGTGGAGCGGAATTGCCTATGACCTATTAAGATATACGGGTGTTCGTATTCCAGAACCGCATAAATGGCATGGCTACCGCTGGAGCAACCTGTCTGAGTATCTGGATCCATCGGTATTGCCGTCGGCCTTCATACTGGATCCAATGAGTTTGTATTCAACCATGCAAGACATATTGATGTTGAATTTGGAGCAACTACCGCCGTTTGAACTGCATTTCCTGCGTCGCATTCTTTTAGATGAGGTTCTTTATCAAGCGGTTGATCTTGATGTGGAGTTCATTACTGACAGCATAAAGACCATCCTATCGGTGAGTATGCCGGTTCGGTTTCCGGCGAAATGGTATAGATCCGGGCTGCACACATCAATCGCCAATCAACTGGCTGTAAAACACGGGAATAGCAGTGCAACTGCATAGACCATATTCAGTAAACCGCCAGATGTGGGGTCCTATCTTTGTATATGAACCAATGTTTTTAGTCATAACGCGGTTCACTCCTAAATCAGCAGGTGTTTCGCATGTGTAAAGACACATCAGAACCAGAGCTTTCACAGCAGATTAGGCACAAATACAACACATTTCTTAAACTGAAACGAAATACAATTAAACTCATGCATGTGACTGTGCCGCCCGGGTTGGTGCTGCATCCGGCATATCTGGAACGCGAGGCTCATCGGACAGGTCGATATTGGCTTAACGAGCTGCTGCGAGGGTGCTTATACTCACCACCCGATGTCGCTTTGGGTTACCGAGAGATCATTGAAGAGCATTATGCCGATATATATCCGAAACCCACATATAAGCAGTTGATGGCGATGTATTACGGTGTTCTGTGGAATGGGTATGCATATGAGCTTCTTTGCAGCTCTGGAGTTAGTGTTCCGGCTTCACCATACTGGCGTGATTACCGAAGAACTTCGCTCAAATGGGATGGGGTGGATATCTGCGAATATGATTACATCACACCCAGCGACTACATTCTGGAACCATGGTCTACAGTCATAACTACCAAACGGTTACTGATGTTCCCAGTAAAGCCATTTACACCACTGGAACAGCACATGATTCAACGCGTCATCCTAAATCATGTGTTTTACCAGGTAGTATCGCTGGATGTGGAGTTTCTGACTAAAGGGGTCATCACTGTCCTTAGTCACATTAACCTGAACAGATTGCCAGCCTGTTGGCGGAAATCCCGTCTTCATAAGCAGCTCTTACAACAGGCGTTGGCCCTTCAAGGGGACGACACCGACCCTCAGTATATTCCTTTGGATGACACTGAAGGGGCCACGAGGTTGTTGTAGTGATCTTGGAGCTGATATTGGTGCTCACTATCGTCTAAAATGCAATCCGATTGCATTATAGACGATACTATATGCTTAGCCAAGCCATATTATTGCGAGGGGACAGCATCTTAATCCTCGTTAGTAACCTGTTATATGACCCCAACCGGTATAGATACAGTCGTTTCAGTGATTGGCAGCGACTGTTTGGCCAGGCAGATAACGCCGCCAGCTCCTATCGGTAGGTCTAGTCGCTGCAGGGTGTCAAACGCTCGAACATCGGCGACAGTAGGAGAAGCGGTCTTTTTAATCTCCAACGGGTAAATCGTGCCGTCTTGCACGATCAGAAGATCAATTTCCTTCTTGTCCTTATCTCGGTAATAGAAAATGGGCGCCTGTTTGCCATTGTGCAGATAGCTCTTAAGCACTTCCGAAACGACCCATGTTTCAAGAATTGAACCGGACATTGCTCCGGCTTCCAGCGTTTCGGGGCTTGACCAGCCCGTTAAATACGTGCATAAACCAGTGTCCAGGAAGTACATTTTCGGCGATTTGATCAACCGCTTGCTCAGGTTACTGTAATACGGTTCAAGCAGGTAGATGATGCCTGATACCTGCATGATGGAGAGCCAACTTTTTGCAGTATTGACTGCGATATCGGCGTCACGAGCAAACTCAGTGATGTTCAATAGCTGTCCGGTGCGGGCGGCAGCAATCCGTAGAAATCGCAGGAAAGCCATTTCGTCGCCGACGCGTGCTAGGTCGCGGACGTCGCGCTGCAGATACGTCTGAACATATGAACTATAGAATAGCTCTTTATCCATTCCCTCATTATCTACGATAGCCGGGTATGAACCGCGCCATATCATATGGTAGAGCTGCCGCAGATCCAGTGGGTTCGTGCTGTGCTCTCGACAAGCAATCTCTGATGCTGTCGGAAGAAGAGGTTTTGAATCTGCACCTCGTCCGTCTCTTTCCCACCGAGACATGCCCAGCAGTTGAACGACTGCTGCTCGTCCGGCAAGTGATTCCGACACGCCCTTCATAAGGTGAAACTGCTGTGATCCCGTCAGCCAGAAGAGATTGGGCTGTTTGATGTTGTCCACATCCATTTTTATGTATGGCAGCAATTCTGGTGCATATTGTATTTCATCAATCAGCAAGGGCGGGCGAAATCTCTGTAAAAAGAGCGCCGGATCACGCTTAGCCAGATCAAGCAGCATTGTATCGTCCAGCGATACATAAGTGCGGCTTGGTTCGCTCATTTGACGAAGAAGGGTTGTTTTGCCGACTTGGCGTGCGCCAGTGACCAGCAGAACAGGAAACTGGTTTGTTATCGCATTTGCATACTTCTCAAGTGTTCGCGGAAGATACATATCAGCACCCCATATCGTCTATTATGCAATACAATTGCATTTTAGACGATACTATCCGCCTAGTCAAGCCATAATCCGCCGCTTACGCCCAATCATCTGCACGGCAGAGCTTCTGCACGCGCCGTCATTGCAAGTTCGTACACATCGTTGGCACAACAAACTAATGTGCTGTTCGCCCGGGTACCATCAAAATGATACGGCGGTCAATCGCCCGAGTAATCGCACATTACATCATCTTATATCGAGGCATTTATGGCGAAACAATCAAAAGCAACATGGACAACCAACCCCTTAATCTGGTCACTTTACATCATTTGGGGCATCTTACTATTTCGCGGTCTATTAGCCGTGATGTTCAGCTTGCTGATATGGTTCCATCCGCATCTTGTGTTATCGACTCTGGTCATTTCGTTTGGTGTGTATGCGGTTGCCGACGGCATCGCCAGCGTGGCTACAGCCATGATGGGGCAGCAAGGGGAGCGCTACTGGTGGATCCTGTTCGTGTGGGGGGTGGTGAGTATCGCCATTGGTGCCCTCACTTTGATTGCTCCAGGCATCACCACCATGATCCTATTGTTCTATATCACCCTCTGGGCCATGACGACTGGTGTATTGGAGATCGTCGCAGCGCTGAACTTACGCACCGAGGTGCGGCAGATCAGCTTGAAAACAGAAGTCCGTTCGGAATGGATTTTTGTGTTATGTGGGGTTTCTTCGGTGTTGTTTGGCTTGGTGCTGCTTGGTAATCCTGCCAAAGGCGCTTTGCAAAATGTGGGATTAATCGCAGCATATGCGTCTGTTTTTGGACTGTTGTTGCTCATTATCTCGGCAAAAGTCTACAACTTTATGCGGTTGATGATCATGCAGTATGAGTAATCGAGCGTCATTTGCCGTTGGCTTGTGCAGCAGTTAAGGTTTCAGAATCGACTTATTGTTATGAATATAGAAAATAGCAGTACGGATATTGTGAAATATTGCACAATATTCATTACGGGTTGGTTTTGCAGTTGAAGTGATCTTCGGATATCAGGTATCGTGAAATTGATATCGATAAATACATATCGATAATTCAAAATCGATAAATAATAATTCATATCTCAACTGATATGAGAGGATATACCAAGCAACCGAGAAGACTCATCACGGAATGAGCGAAAGGATTACGCAATGAGCACGAAACAGCAGAAAGATAATGCATCGATCGCCGCCGACAACGCTCCGCAAGAAGCCGTTGTCAATGAAGTGCATCAGTTGGTTGAGAACGGACTCGTCGCTCTGGACCAGTTTCTCAGGTTAAATCAGCAGCAAGTGGATGCCATTGTGCAGGCCATGGCACTTGCAGGTGTCGCCAAGCGGCTTGACCTCGCCCGGTTAGCCGTGGAAGAGACCGGCATGGGTGTGTTTGAAGATAAGGTCACAAAGAACCTGTTTTCCACCGAATACATTCTGAATGACATCAAAGACGAAAAGACAGTTGGTGAGATATCGGTTGACGCCAAAGAGGGCATGGTGGAAATCGCGGCCCCAGTGGGTGTCATCGCAGGCATCACCCCTGTGACAAACCCGACTTCGACCGTGATGTTCAAGTCTTTGATTGCCATGAAGACGCGAAATCCTATCATCTTTTCGTTTCACCCAAAAGCTCAGAACTGCGGTGAAGAGACGGCCAAAGTAATGCGTGATGCCGCGGTTGCCGCGGGTGCCCCGGCAAACTGCATCCAGTGGATTGAGCATCCTACGCCAGATTCCACCACCGATTTGATGAAGCACAACGGCGTATCGCTGATACTGGCAACAGGCGGTTCCGGTATGGTGCGGGCGGCATATAGCTCGGGTAAACCAGCGTTAGGTGTTGGCCCCGGCAATGTGCCTGTATATATCGAAAAAACAGCCAACGTCAACATGGCTGTGAATGACATCATCCTCAGCAAGACGTTTGATAACGGCACAATCTGCGCCAGTGAACAGGCTGTGGTTGTTGATGAGGTGATCGCAAAACAGGTGATGGATCGCTTCATTGAGCAAGGTGCCTATGTGCTCAATGACGACGAGAAGAAACTGGTAGAACGCGTAGCTATCGACGAAAAACGGGGATCTATGAGCGCCGCAGTGGTCGGTCAGCCTGCTGCTAAGATCGCTGAGGTGGCTGGTTTCACTGTACCCGCAACCACGAAGATACTCTTGGCTCCACTCAGCGATGTGGGTGCTCACGAGCCGTTAAGCCGTGAAAAACTGTCGCCGATCTTAGGATTCTACGTGGCCAAGACGACAGAGGAGGCCATTGGAATTTGCGACCGCCTTACTAAGTTTGGCGGCTTAGGTCATAGCGCGGGCATCTTCAGCAACGACAGCGATGTTCTTTACGCATACAGCCGACGCATCAAGGCTAGCCGCATCCTGGAAAATGTGCCCACAAGCTTTGGCGCCATTGGTGACATCTACAATCGAATGGATCCATCGTTAACGCTAGGCTGCGGCGCTTTTGGCGGAAACAGCACCAGCGAGAACGTCAGTGTGCGCAACCTGCTGAACATCAAACGTCGGAGTAAACGCATGATCAACATGAAGTGGGTGAAAATCCCGCCGAAGGTCTATTTCGAAAAAGGCAGTCTTGAATATCTGCGGCACATACAGGGTGAGCGCGCATTCATCGTCACCGACCCTACCATGACTAAACTTGGCTTCGTTCATAAAGTGGAGGACTACCTGCACGAGGCTGGACTAGATACTTTGGTGTTCAGCGAAGTGGAGCCCGATCCCAGCACTGATACAGTGTATAAGGGTGTTGAGGCGATGCGGCACTTCCAGCCCGATGTCATCGTGGCATTTGGAGGCGGTTCGCCAATAGACGCGGCGAAGGGCATGTGGTTGTTCTACGAACAGCCCGATACGCGCTTTGAGGATCTGGCGCTGCGGTTTGTTGACATCCGAAAACGCGCCGTTCGGTTCCCTGTTCTGGGTAAAAAAGCGGTGTTCGTGGCCATCCCAACGACGTCGGGAACAGGCTCTGAAGTGACGGCCTTTGCGGTGATCACCGACAAAAACAAAGGGATTAAGTACCCCTTGGCCGACTACGCACTGACTCCGGACATCGCGATACTTGACCCTGAGCTGACTTATAGCGTGCCGCGATCGGTCACGGCTGACACCGGCATGGACGTGCTGTCTCATGTTCTGGAGGCATATGTCTCTGTGATGGCCAGCGACTATACCGATGCCCTTGCGCTTCAGGCCGCCAAGATGGTGTTCAAGTATCTGCCGATAGCCTATGAACAGCCGAATAACGAAAAAGCGCGCGAGAAGATGCATAACGCAAGCTGCATGGCTGGCATGGCCTTTACAAACGCATTCCTGGGCATAAACCACAGCTTGGCCCACAAAATCGGCGGTGAATTCCATGTGCCGCATGGTAGAGCGAATGCAGTGCTGCTGCCGTATGTCATTGCTTACAATGCACAGATCCCTAGCAAATATACGGTGTATCCGAAATATGAGTATCCCGTGGCCGACCGCAAGTATGCCGAAATCGCTCAAGCGTTGGGCTTGCCTGCCAGCACACCTGAAGAGGGCGTTGCCAGCCTCATCGCAGCCGTTAAGGAGCTGCGGCAGAAGCTGAACGTGCCGGGCAGCTTTAAGGACTGCGGCGTCGACGAAACTGCTTACATGGCCCGTTTGGATGATGTGGCACTCAACGCATTCGACGATCAGTGCACTGGAGCTAACCCACGGTATCCGCTGGTTGAAGAGCTTAAGCAGATACTGGTCAGCGCATATAACGGGTAAGCCTGCCGGAAACATAGAATATAAACAGGGGCGTCGTAGGTCGACGCCCCATGAAAGTGAGAATACATACCGATGCCTGGTGCGAGTTCATCAAAAACAGGAAGTTTACCAACCATTCGCCGCCTGCCTGCCTATTTGCAGGTGTTATTGGAGTATCAAAGCACTGGGCAGGAAAACATCAGCACCACACACATCGCCAATGCCTTGGAGTTGGATCAGGTTCAAGTGCGCAAGGACCTTGCGGTCACAGGGGTTACTGGACGCCCGCGAATTGGATATTCCGTTCAGCAGCTTGTTGAAAGTATCCAAAACTACCTTGGTTGGAACATGACACGAGACGCAGTGCTTGTGGGTGTTGGGCACCTGGGCACCGCATTGTTAGGCTATCGCGCTTTTGAACAGCACGGACTGCGCATCGTGGCCGCATTTGACGGCGACTTCAACAAAGTAGGGCAAAGCGTGCATGGGATTCCTGTGCTTCCCATGAGCTCACTGGAATCCACTGCGCGTCGGCTTGAGGTGAAGCTTGGTATTTTAACCGTCCCAGCCTCTGAGGCGAACGAGGTTGCTCAAAAGATGGTGGCTTCCGGTATCAAGGGCATTTGGAACTTCACCTCGGTCACGCTGTCCATGCCCAAAGGCACCGCCGTTCAAAACGAAGACCTGTCCACCGGCCTTGCAGTTCTCTGCCGAAAGCTGATGAATATCTAGACGTGTGAGCCTTACACAAACATCCTGATCGAACAGTGTATACCATGAAGATCGGAATGTCGGAATTGAGTGTGGGGGCTATGCGGCGTTTTACCGCGATGTAGTGGATAATCAAACATACCATGGGGCAGCGTTGAAAGCTGCCCCATGGTGCGGTTGCCCGATGCGCTGATTACTCGGCGGGTTTGACGTCCAGCAGCACGATGTTGCTGATGCTGCCCTCAACTTGCCACGCATTTACACCAGCGGTAAGCATGTTGTGCTGGTCGAGGCTGAAGTCGATGCTGTGCTTGCCTTCGGGCAGCTCTGCGAACACTTTGCCGTTAAGCATGATCTTGCCTGCACCTTCGCATTCCAGACGTGGAATGAAAAATGCGTCGGGATCAAGCTCCACGCTGCCCTCAGAACCGCTCCAGCTAATATCAATGCTGCTCTGGGTAAAGCTGTCGTCTTTGTTGATGACATGCTCATGCCAAGGGACAATCTCTTCAGGCAGGAACTTGGTGATGATGCGGTCATATGTCATGAGGCCATTGATCTCACCCTCAACATCGGTTGTCTGCGTATAGACCGCGGCTGCCAATCCCTTGCTTTTCAGCAGGCACAGTCGTTTGGTCAACCGAATATACTGACGCACCAAATCTTCACGGCTGTTAAACTCGCGGTAACCGAAGTTGTTGTCCCACCAGAGGTGACCGGGTACAGAGTATGCCAAACCGCCATACTCACCAAGCACACTGATGCGGTTGTCTAGCACTGGGAACATCGCTGGGCCAGGATAGTTGTGCATGTCCTTTAGGTCGCCGTAACCGCGGTCTTCCCAACCCGATGGCCCGTCAACTAATCGTGTGGGATCAGCCTTCTTCACGCGCATCAAGATGTCGTTGGTGTCGTGCTGTCCCCAAGCTTCGTTGAATGGCACCCAAACAATGATCGATGGGTGGAACTTCAGCTTTTCAACCATGCCATCTAGTTCCACTAAGAAATGAGCAGCGGCCTCTTCACCGAACACTGCATCTTCTTTCTGTCCTGGGGGGAAAGCCTCATTGCCAACGAATCCGCTGGGCATGTCCTGCCAAACCATCAAACCCAGTTTGTCGCACCAGTAATACCATCGTTCTGGCTCAACTTTAATGTGTTTGCGGGCCATGGTCATGCCAAGCTGCTTGGTCACTTCGATATCGTAACGCATGGCTTCATCGCACGGAGGGGTGTGCAGACCATCGGGCCACCATCCCTGATCCAGAGGGCCTATCATGAAGCAAGGGTTGCCGTTAAGATACATGCGCTGAACGCCATTGGCATCACTTCGCCGCTCAATCGTTCGCAGTGCGAAATAGCTGGTGACCTCGTCAACCAACTCGTCGCCGTCGCACAGCTTGACGTCCAGGTCATACAAAGTTGGCGATTCTGGGCTCCATGGTTTCACTGCGTCCAGCGAAATCTGAATGGGCTCGTTTGGCCAGCCTGATGCGGTGCCCACAACTTGACCATCGAGTTTGGCTTGAGCCACAACCCGCAGTTTCTGGCTCATATCGCTGCACAACACAGTGGCCACTGCGCATTCGGAATCAAGGTTGCCTTCTACTTTGAGGTCGGCGATGCCGCGTGCATCAACCTTCTCCATCCATACGGTTTGCCAGATGCCAGTCACCGTGGTGTAGAAGCACCCTTCAGGGTGTATCTTTTGCTTTCCGCGGGGGTAGCTCTTGGTGTCGGATGGATCCCACACGCCGACCGTGATGGTCTGTTCGCCCTCAACAAGCAGCTCGGTGATGTCGAACTTAAACGGAAGATAAGCGCCCTTGTGTTCGCCAACAAACTGACCGTTAACCCATACTTGAGCATGCCAGTCGACGGCGTCGAAGTTCAGCCACAGCCGTTCGCTGTCTTTAGGAGCCGCGACGGTGACATTGCGCTGATACCATAGTTTATCTTCTGGGCCAACACGCTTCTGCACACCAGAAAGTAAGGATTCTACTGCAAATGGAACCACAATTTGTCCATCGAACTGCGTTGGCATCGCAGCGTCGGCGGAAGTAATGGCATAATTCCAATAACCGTTGAGGTTCTGCCAGTTACCGCGTACCATGTGCGGCCGTGGATACTCCGGCCAGGGACACTGTTTATCGATCTTCTCTGACCATGGGGTCAGCATATGTGTTGTATGTAATGGTTCAGTCAACGCAAGATGCCTCCAGATGTGTATACTTGGTGTATTGTGCCCTGATTGGTATTTTACGTCAAGCGTTTGTAAAAGGTGATTTGCAGAAGGAATGGTTATGTATTCCTTTGCAGCCATTTATCAATAATGTGTCGGCGGTAGAATGGAGTTGGGTAAAGACGACTATGGAGGTAAATAATGTTTTATAAATCAGGTTCCGAGCTATTTGTACCAGACGGTACTAAGCCAGAAGCCGCACTGAAGCGATGCGATCACATCGCTGTTTCAGCTCACCAAGATATCGAGATCATGGCTGTTCACGGTGTTTTGCAGTGCTTCGGTCGCAATGATCACTGGTTCTGTGGCTGTGTGGTGACCGATGGTGCTGGCAGCCCGCGTGATGACCTTTATGCTAATACCACTGACGATCAGATGAAAGCCATTCGTAAACAAGAGCAGCGCAAAGCGGCTTATGTTGGTGAATACGGCGCATTGGCTTTGCTGAACTACTCCAGTTCCGAAACAAAACACTCTGGTGATACGCCTGTAGTGGACGATCTGGAAAAATTGTTCCGAGCTTGCCAGGCAGAGACAATCTATCTGCACAATTTGGCAGACAAACACCCTACCCATGTAGCGACTGCACTGCGCTGCATTTATGCACTTCGCCGCCTTCCTGCTGAACTCCGCCCTAAGCGATTGTTGGGCTGCGAGGTTTGGCGCGATCTGGACTGGATGGTAGACGACCAGAAGGTTGGGCTTGATGTCAGCGGACATGAGAATGTTCAGAATGCGCTGTTAGGCGTCTTCGACAGCCAGATATGCGGCGGCAAGCGCTACGATCTGTCTGCTATGGGCCGCCGCCGCGCACACGCCACCTACTTCGCAAGCCATGGCGTGGATTCCAGCGAGCTGTTGTGCTTTGCTATGGATCTCACTCCATTAATGGAAGATGATAGCCTTTCACCCCTCGCATTGGTTGAACAGTACATGAAGGCTTTTGAAGCTGATGTGCGCGACCGTCTTCGAGCGATGGGGTAGAGTGCCTCGTGATCCCGTGTGGGCGGTTGAACTCCGCCCATTCGACTGCTTGCTGCTGCTTCTGCATCACACCGTGAATTCATTCGCACTTTACCAAGCTGCATCAAAAACACTTAAGAAAAGCGCCCACCATTAGCGGTGTTTACAACACATTTACAGAATCATCTATAATATTATATGTGCTATAATGTCTATATATAATGTCTGATGCGGAGGTCTTCCGTGTTCCCGCACCCACCCGATATCATCCAGTCAGAGCCGATACCATCGCTGGAAGAAGGCGATCGCGTACGCTCGGAACCCCATAGCTCGGTAGCGATTGGGGCGGCACTGCTGGAAGTGGGGTTGTGGATTAGCCGAACAAACGGATTGCCTGCTCCGGCGGGGCTTCACAAATCGATGGGGCTGCTTCTGGAGTATCTGAATGTCGACGAGAAGACGAAGCATAAGCTGGAGATATTCGGCCAAGCTCTGCTGGTTACTCGGCCAGAGATTGATCATGTCGCTCGCCGTGTGCAGTGGCTGGTAAACTGCGGGAACCTTGAGCTTGTCGTCAAGTATGTGCGGCGGGTATCGTCATCGAAGCAATGGCTGAATGCCAACGCGTTGGCGCCTACCCAGTCGGTGAAGGTGCCGGTGACGTTGGTGAAGGCGAGTGGCGTGGCTCTTCAGGGTGAAGAGATACCGCTGGAGCCGCCTGTTCCGCCGATGCCCCCAGTACCGCCCAGACCATCGGTACGGGCCAAAGCTGCCGCGTCAAAGGCTAAGACGAAGCCATCGAAAGCCGATGCTGCTGCGCCGCCAGCGCCATCGACGATACAGATTGACTATGATCGGCTTCGCAGATTGTCAGAACAGACCGACGAGGTGCAGAGGTTATTGGCGCTTCACCTTGATACGGATGCCGATGAAGCTGCGACCACTGTAGAGCACATCGTCCCTCTGGTGCAAGCTGCTGTTCATGAAGAGGAACCCGTGGCGCCTGCTGGTAGATCGGCAGAGTCGGATGGACTGGTCGCGCGTGCTGTGGACAGCCTGAAGCTCAAAAGCATGTGGAGCAGCACCGAGATGGCGGATTTAGCCCGGCAGCTTGGGGTCTTCCCTGGCAAGCTGATTGAGTCGGTGAACGCCTGGAGCAACGAACTCTACGATGACGACCTTATATATGATGATGAGCCGTATGAAATTCAACTGGAACTACTATCGGAGGAAGCATAACGATGCCGCCTGCCATTAAAACACGTGAACGAGAAGCTATCCTGCAATCATTACGAGCTGGAGTGGTGCCCCGCATAGGTCTGCATCACATTCAGGTGGGCAGGCTTCAGGAGGTTCGCGCCGTTGTCGATGACCTGGAGCGGGTTCAGCAAGGTGCTTCAGCTATACGATTTATCATCGGCCGGTTCGGCGCAGGTAAGAGCTTTTTTCTGAATCTCACACGCTCGGTGGCACTGGAAAAGAAGTTTGTGGTGGCGCAGGCCGACATCACACCAGATAGACGCCTTCATGCCTCAAGTGGCCAGGCGCGCGGGCTCTACGCGCAGCTTATGGCTAATCTGTCCGCTGGCAGTCGCCGTGAAGGCGGCGCGCTGGCTAGCGTGGTGGAGTGTTTCGTGTCGGACATCCATTATAACCTCACGCAGGCAGGTAAAAGTGAGGCCGACTTACCCCACACGATATCAACTGATCTGAACCCACTTCAAGAGTTGGTGAGTGGGTATGACTTTTCTACAGTCATTACGCGTTATGCTCAGGGGTTCCTTCAGGGCAACGACGAGTTGATGCAGAACGCGCTGCGTTGGCTTCGTGCGGAATACAGCACCAAGACCGAAGCCAAGCATGATTTAGGCGTTCGAACCATCATTGATGACGATAATATCTACGAATACCTTAAGCTGTTTTGCGCTTTCGTGAAGCTTGCGGGGTATAACGGCTTGGTGGTTAGTTTGGATGAAATGGGTGTGTTGTCGCACCGTCTCAACAACTCGCAGTCGCGTAACGCCAACTACGAAATGATCCTGCGCATACTGAATGACTGCCTTCAGGGTGCCGTCAGCGGATTGCTGGTGATGTTCGCTGGCACGGATGCCTTCCTAGACGACCGACGGCGAGGGCTGGCCAGTTATGAGGCGCTGAGCAGCCGATTGGCCGATAACAGCTTTGCTACCGAAGGGGTGACCGACCTCAGCGGGCCTGTTATTCGGCTGCCCAACCTCACTCCTGAAGATATGTATCTGCTGCTGCGCAACATTCGCCACGTCTATGCAGGGGGCGATGAGAGCAAATACCTGGTGCCTGACGAGGCGCTAACCGCGTTTCTGAACCATTGCGCTGCGCAGTTGGGCGCGGAGTTCTATCAAACGCCGCGTGAGGCCTCCAAGGGCTTCATTGGTCTTCTTTCCGTGTTGGAGCAAAACCCAGAGACCGATTGGAAGTCGCTGCTGAGTGGTGTGAGCCTGGAACCTGCTGCTGTAGAGCAGACTGTAACAACCATCACCGAGAGTGATGCCGACTCCGCGCTTAGCAGCTTCCGGTTGTAGTCTCTCATGCCTGCAGCTTATAATCGATTAAATCAACCGCTTCAACGCCGCCTAAGGTTGATGGGTTGGACCCATCTCAAGCCTATTCAGGTGCAGTCGATCCACTCCATACTCGATGGCGACAGCGACATGCTGGTGATGGCACACACTGCCGCAGGCAAAACTGAAGCGGCCTTTTTGCCGATCTTGTCTGATTGCTGGGAGAGCCTGCAGCATGGCGTGAGTGTGATGTATGTGGGCCCGTTGAAGGCGCTCATCAATGACCAGTTTCGGCGTCTAGAGGACCTCTGCAAACAAGAAGAAATCACAGTAACCCGCTGGCACGGTGACGTGGATTTCAACCGCAAGCAGCGCCTGATGAAGAGCCCGATGGGTGTGTTGCTAATCACACCGGAATCTCTGGAAGGTATGTTTGTGAACCATCCCGAAAGGCTGGCTCCGTTGTTTGCCAACCTGCGGTATGTGGTGATTGATGAGCTTCATGCCTTTCTGGGCGATGAACGCGGGATCCACCTTCGCAGTCTGCTTCACAGGGTGCAGATGGTGGCCAAACAGCGGATTCGGTTAATTGGCCTTTCGGCGACGATCGGTGCCCAGGAACCGGCTTGCCGGTTTCTGAACCCAGACAATCCCGATTCCGTGTCGGTCGTCAAAGACGACACGTCGAAGGAAATCCAGTTAGCTGTGCATGGCTATCTGCGCAGAAATCAGCATCAAGGTGACCTCAAGCACAGCACCGTCGATGAGGCTGAAGATACTTTCGCAGAAGAACCCCCAGAGCAGTCGGCAACCCAGAGCGAACTCGATATCGCCAAACAAATCATCCGCTTTTTTGAGGGCCGAACGGGGCTTGTGTTTTTCAACAGCCGTGGGGAGCTGGAGTTCTACGCGGACTTGTGCAATCGCGTTTTGCAGCATTTAGGGCGCCCGCCGCGGTTCCGCACGCACCATGGCTCATTGGCTAAAGCGGAGCGCGAGCTCACCGAAGAGGCGCTGCGTGATGAGCACCGTGTGGTCGCCTTCTGCACCAGCACACTGGGATTAGGTATAGATGTGGGCAACTGTTCGGCGGTCGGGCAGGTACGGGCACCATGGACGGTAAGCGAGATGCGGCAGAGGCTGGGCCGCAGCGGACGACGCGACACCGAGCCTAGTATCATGGAGCTTTACATCACTCAAAATGATCCCTCCGAGCGGAGTGATCTTGTTGATCATCTATTTACCGATCTGCTGCAGGCCGTGGCGATGGTCGAATTAATGCGTCAGGGATGGTGCGAACCGCCTCACGATGGGATATGGCATGGCAGCACCTTGCTGCATCAAACCCTAAGCCTTGTGGCTCAGCATGGCGGGGCCAGTGTGCCCATATTGGCGAATTCTTTGTTGAAAAACGGCGCCTTTAGGAACATCCCTCAAGAGCACTATCTTGGCTTATTGCGTGGCATGGCGGCTCAAGACCTGATTGAACAGACTCCTGAGGGGTTGATCATTCTTGGACTTAAGGGCGAACGCATGGTTCGGCATTTTGATTTTTACGCCGCCTTTGCCTCACCTAAAGAGCTTAAGGTGATATCGCAGGGGCGGCTCATCGGCACGGTTACCGCGGTTCCCGATGTCGGTGCTAGTCGCTACATGATTTTGGCCGGTCGGCGATGGCGGATTCTTGAGGTGAACACCGAACGCGATGAGATCATCGTGCGCCCCTCGCCAGGCGGACGGGTGCCGCTGTTCACCGGGACCGGAGGCCCCGACATACACCAGGTGGTTCGTGAGCAGATGCTGAAGACTCTGTTAAGCTGTGACCGACTGCCATACCTTGATGCAACAGCTCAAAAGATGCTGGAGGACGCACATAGTGCGGCGATGGAAGCAGACCTGGCGCGTCGGCGCATTGTGGAAACTGGCGATGGGGTGACGTTGTTCACATGGTGCAGCTCTGCCCGGCATCGAACGCTGTTGGGATGCGCGCTTCATAGAGGAATGGATGTGCTGGATAAGGATGTCGCCCTGGTTTTTCGGAAACACGATCGCGATGAGGTGCTGTCGTTGTTGCGCTGGGCCAGCGAAAACCCACCAACAGTGGAGCAGATGGCACCCTCTTTTCCGGTGATTGCCATTGAGAAGTTTGATCGGCTTCTGCCAGCGGGGTTGTTGGCACACTGTTTTGGCAGCAAATATTTGGACATCGACGGCTGCATGAACACCGCTTCGGGTCTGCTGTCTACAGAAATGGAGTAACAGGCACCAAAACGGTGCCTGTTACCGACTCAGCGGGGCAGATCCCATCTACGCTGGTGTCGGCGTGTTACTCTTCAGCTTGCAGTTTTGCGTTCTTCGCAAGGCTCTGAGCCGCAAGTCCTAGCTTGTATTCAGCCAGCTGCGCTTCAATATCAGCATCGGATGTGCCGAGTATCTGCATTGCTAAAAGGCCTGCATTCGTGGCGCCGTTCACGGCTACTGTGGCTACTGGCACGCCGCTGGGCATCTGCACGATGGACAACAGCGAATCCAGACCTTGCAGCTTGCTCAATACCGGAACACCGATCACGGGCAGTGTGGTTACGGCTGCCATCACGCCCGGCAGATGAGCGGCTCCGCCTGCTCCCGCGATAATAACTTTGATACCGCGTTCTCGGGCGGTGCGTGAATATTCCAGGGTTTCATCGGGTGTGCGGTGTGCAGAGTAGATTTTAACCTCGCACTCAACACCGAACTGGTCACATATATCTTTAGCCTGCATCATGACGGATAGATCGGAATCACTGCCCATTACGATGGCGACTAGTGGGTTTGCCATATAGTTCCTCCTGAGAAAGCTGTGTTCTATAGTGATTTTACCTGAATGGCTATGGTAAGCTAAATGAAACTTGAACGAGGTGCAAATATTGAATTCCATACTGCTAATGCATAAGCAAATCAACATCGATGAATGCCCGATCGTGTTCGATGTGCCATTTCACGCAGATACCTGGACAGAGCACTGGAAGGTGCGCGGCGGTGACTGGAGTGTTGACGGCGAATGGGCGACAGGCAACCATCCGCAGAACAGCCCAGGCATGATTACCTCAACGGCGAACTACTACGGCAACGTGATGCTGGATTTTGAGGCACGCACGGTGCTGCCAAGCACGCATGACATCAACTGCATGTGGAATGGAAGCTGGGATGAACAGACCAATACACGCGATGTTGCCTATGTTGCTGGACTTCAGGGATGGTGGGAAGGCAAAGTCGGGTTTGAAAGATCACCAGAGTATATCCTGAACGCCGGAACGCCGCTGTTCAAATTCGAACCTGGAAAAATCTACCACATGCAGGCTGGAAGTGTGGATGGCCATGTCTTTGTGGTTGTCGACGGGCAACTGCTGCTGGAAGTGACCGATCCAGATCCTATCGATCCCAGCAAATACGGCATGGTTGGTTTTGAGGCATATTGCAGCTGCATTCAGATACGAAAGCCTATCGTGCGGCAGATAGTATGGCACCATCGCGAGCAGTCATACCATCCCGAAATGTAGCCGCTGCTGTTATTGCTATGAACCGGGCTGCTGTTGCTTGGTCTGCCGAAACTCGGAAGGTGCAAGCCCCAAAGCTCGGTGGAACACGCGCGAAAAATAGAGCGGATCGGTAAAACCGCATTGAGCGGCGACATCGCCCACTCGCAGCTCGGTGGTGCATAACAGACGTTGGGCAGCCTGCAGCCGGAGCTGCATCAGGTAGTTGCTGGGTGTGATACCCCAGCGTTTACGAAACAGATGCGACAGATGGCTGCGGGTTGTGTTCACTGCTGTGGCCACTTCGCTGAGGCTCAATGGCTGATGATAGTTTACAGCCAGGTACTGGGCCGCAAGTTGGGCCAGGTCAGGCTGCACGCCCTTACCCTGCTGCCAAGCCCGTTCCACATGACATAGGAAAGCACGACCGTAATAGTTCATCAATGCTTGGTTTCGGCGATCGGAATTGGCTTCGTTCAATATCTGGCTTGCTAGCCAACCCATTTCTCCCCCCACATCAGGAAGCATCAAGGGCACAGGCTGTTGATTCTCTGTTTGAACATCAATGGCCAAGAACACAGTCTGCTGTGGGTCTCGTGGGTTACTGGCCTCGGCGTGCGGAACTAATGGCGGATACACCACCAGGTGAAACTGATGCGGCGCGTAGGTTGCTTGCGGGAGATCCACTTTTCCAGATCCCTTAAGAAAATAGATGAACTCCCAGAACTGATGTGTATGGGCTGCGATTTTCCATCCCGCATCAGGCTGTGTACTGCCCGCACTTATGATAGTGGCTGTATCGATAATGAACATAATATTTAGTATACAAATAGTAACAGAAAAATATGACGGTATAGATACATTAAGGTATCTCAACACACGCTAGATTATACGACAAGTTGATGGTGTCATGATGCCCGCCGCGGTGAAGAGATGCTGCTTGGTTGCATGCGGATTTCATGCCTATCAGTTATGCAGGAATAGATACGTGGAAACTTCGGCCTGCACCCTCTGCGCTGTCTAGCCATACATGACCTCCATGGGCTTCGATGATGCGGCGAACAGTAGGCAGCAGCATATTGGGCAGCACTTCGTCGCTTGTTTCCGCTTGGAACCGCCTCATCACTTCAAAAACCAAGCGATGATACTGCGGTGCTAAGGCCTCTGCGTTGTTATGCAGCGTGATAACATGATGGTCACCTTGGCTGACGGAGCTAAACTCGATCTTTCCGCCTGGCGCCGGCACAGAAGCATAGGAATCCATGAGCAGATTGCGAAACACCGTGACGATGCGCGAGTGGCTAGCTTTTACAACAGGCAGCGTATCTGGAACCACAACTTCAACACCACTTGGCGGAGGAGCGATCTGGAGCAGGTCATCAAGGAGCGTATTGAGGTTAACATCCTCCAGTGCTGCAGGTGGGGTTCCTGCTTGCTGGTAATCAACCACGGCATCAATTAAGCTATATGCCTTCTGCATACGGGATACCATTGTTTCAAGCATCCAGCGATTATCGTCGTCAAGGTGTTCTTGGATATCCTGCCCAAGCATGCCAGCAAGTGAACCAATACTGCGAAGCGGTGTTTTAAGGTCATGTGAAATGATGCGGATAAGGTCTTGTTGTTCGCTGTTGGCGTCGCGAAGTTCTTGGTTGCTGTATTGCAGTGTATCCAACATCCAGTTTACGGCTTGCGCAACACGTGTGATTTCATCATGCCCTTGCACGGGCAAACGTCCGTTGGTGTCTTGTTTATGAGCGATATCCACAATCCGGTGGCCAAGGTCATCTAGGCGTTTACCTATGAAGCGGTTCATCAGCCGCATCTGCAAAACCACCAGAAGCAGACCTACACAAACGGTGATGGTAATCATCCAGCCTAGGTTAAGCTGAGCGTAGTAGGATATCTCGCGCGGCTGCTCACATCGTATCAGTATCTGCGTGTGCGGGGGATAACTGGAGATCACAGCATAACCGACTAGGGTTTGTTTTGATAGGATCTTCATCCATGGCTCGTTGATGTTCTTACCCTTAGTGTTGGCGATTTCTGAAGTGGCTTTTTGAGAAGGGATAGCATAAAGGTCAATGGTAAGATTCATGTTGTGACTGATGCTTGCTAGATCAGCGCCCGTTAACTCACGGGTCATGATAATATAACCGACCACTGGTCCGCTGCGGTTGCTTCGGACCACCTTACCTGCGGCAACAATCTCTGGGCCATCACGCTGCATTATTATGCCCGAAACCATCTCGTCGGCGCGGTCTGTCTTGAAGTTATCAAGCAGGGTGAGGCATCTTTGTGTGGCCGCGAAAGGTGTTTGGTAGACTCGCCCAGATCTGGCATCTACCGATGTGTTGCTTAAAACCTCTTTATTGATGTTGGTGATAATCAGCGAGTGAATACGCAGATTATGGATGGAGTTTCCGTCGAGGTTTTTTTCAGCATACTGCGGTGTGTGGTTAACTACGAAGTCGTAGGTCTCATCCCAATAGCCCCAGTCCATCACAGAAGACTTCAGGCTCGACTGCATGTCGTTCAGCGATGCTATGACATGCGATACTGCCTTCGCTGCCTGCTGCCGTTCGAGCTTTTCAAAGCTGTAGGACACAACTTGCGACAGGGCGGCAAAGACAGCTGCTAACACCAGCACCGTAGATACGAATGCTGTCATCATAGCTCGTGTTCTAAAACTCATGCCTTATTGTACCCGTAAGTATGGTGGAAAGATTGCGTATATGGGCTGCCTGTTTTTCACAGCACCACAATTACATGCAGTAGTTTATATACTACACCAGCTCTTGTTATATCCGTGTAGTATATTAGCATCAGTAACTCACAGTATGCGTTTATCACTCAATAAGGAGTATTACAGTGCAGGATAGTATTGTAAACCGGATCGGGATATCTACCCATTTTCTACCATCTACCCATGGTGAGGACATCCTCAAAGCTGCTGAGATGGTGGCTGAAGCAGGATTTGCTGGTTTCGAGATTGTGCCTTCAGATGATCAAGCTCAATTGGGTTTTCCACAGAACTACGCGAACGTTGGTATCGATCTGTGGGATGCACCTGCTTCACTGCGAAATGAACTCCGTGAAAGATTAAAGGCATTTGAGTGGGTGACCATTCACGCCCCTCACCTTGACTGGAACCTGTCAAGCGCGAATCGCCATCTGCGGAAGATGACAAGGGACTATTTTGATTCCTGTTTAGAATATGCCATTGAAATCGGCGCTTCTGCGATGACATATCATTTGGGTTACCGAACGGTTGGGTATATTCGGCAAGCCTGCGAAATCGTGAATTACAGCATTGAGTATGCCGCCCATGCTGTGGAACGAGCCAAACAAGCGGGCATGCCTGTCGGTTTTGAAGCCGGCGACCTTAACAGTCTGCGGCAGGTCTGCAATGCCGTTCCAGGCTGGGGGATACACCTCGATATCGGCCATGCATACATGTATGCCGGTACAGATGCCGGTTTCCAAGCGTATATTGATGAACTTGGCGACAAGATTGTGGAGGTACACCAAAACGGAGTGAACCAGTATTGGGGACACTATATGGAGCATCAACCTCCGCATCTGAACAACACCATCGACTACTACGCCACATATCGACGACTTAAGGAAATCGGCTACAGCGGCCCCATCGTGTGCGAAATACAAGGGCAAGACATTGCTCAGGTGATAGAGCACTGCCAGGAGAGCAAACGGTTGATTACCGCCATTTGGCAGGATGACTTCAAGCCCGAAAACCGATGGTCTTTGCCGTAAGCCCATATGCGACTGCTGTGAACTGGCGGGTAAGCAATTACTGCTTCCTGCCTGGTTCCAGCTATCATGTAAGTGTGAAATACCCATATGACGAGGCGCTATTTAGATGAATTACGATCCTTTGGCCGAATCGGCACAGCATATCAAAGAGTTAACTGAAGCAGGTAAACTTGAGGAGGCCGCCAACCTATTGGAGCAGTTAGCTGCAGATAACCCCGGCCGTTTTGAGATACATTTTGACGCGGGCTATCGGTTTCTGGAGCTAAAACACTATCAGTCTGCATCAAAACACCTGCTGGAGGCGATTAAGCTGCAGCCATCGGCTCCATTACCTCACGCGGCTATGGCAGAGCTCTTTCAGCAGATAGGCCAACCGGAGCAAGCCATTGAAGAACTAAAAGTCGTGGTGGAGCTGGCGCCAGAGCAGCCTTCTGGCTGGCAAAGCCTGGGTATCGCTCAGCTTCAGAAGATGCATTACGAGGATTCCCGTGCGTCGCTGCGTAAAGCGGTGGAACTGAACGACACCGATGCGGCTATATACTATGCGCTTGGTGAGGCATGCAGTGCCATTGGCGATTTTCAAGGTGCTAGAGCCGCCTTCGAACGCTGCACGACGTTGAAGCCAGATGTCGCTGAAGGGCATGAACGACTTGGCGTTACCCTAGGCGCTTTAGGGCAATATGACCTCGCTGTGGAGTATTTATCAAAGGTTGTGGAGCTGCAGCCAGATAACCATGGTGTGCTTTACCCGTTGGGGTATTGTTTATGTCGGCTTAAGCAGTATGCCGAGGCAGTGACCATTCTAGAGCAGTTAGTGGCGGCAGACCCTCAGCATGATTTGGCTTGGGCTGAGATGGGTAAAGCGCTGCTGATGTTAGGTCTGCCGGAGAACGCCATCAACCCACTCACGCGAGCCGTTGAGTTAGGGTGCGAACAATCTGCTGTGATGACAGCGCTTGCTATGTGCTTAACCGACGGCGGGCAGCACATCGAGGCGCTGAGCATGGTGGAGCGTGCCTTGAAAATAGACCCGGAATCGGAATTGGCTTTGCAGTTAAAATCGCGTATCGAATCAAATATGAGCATGTAAGGCGCCAACAATGGCAACCGTCACAATGCATCGGGCCGGTTGCCAGGAGGCGTTAACCAATCTTACTGGAGGTAAGATCGATGAAACCTATGCGTCTCCTAGCTCTTCTTGCGCTTGTATGGCCTAGCTGTGCTTGGGCACAAACTCCGCCGCAAACGCCGAACGTTAATGATTTGCTGGTATTAGGCAAGTGTCTTGCTGCTTACCGTCAATCGGAAATGACCGAGATAAAATCCGCGGGTAAACTCGTGTTTCGGCTGGGCGGAGTGGAACTGCCCATGACGGTAACCGGTCAGAGTTTTGCCGCGGCAGATGGTAGGTTCCTGTGCAGCATGCAAATGGAAGCCATGGGTGATACACATCGGCTTTCTGTGGCGTGCGACGGCACCAATGTGACCGAATACTGCCCCGATGACAAGAAATATGCTGTATACCCACTAGCCGACCTTATAAAATCTGAAAATACGATGAGCGAGTTCGCATTAAGCCGCGGTCTGCCGGTGCTGCCGCTGGCGATGACGCTGCGAACTGTGAACATCACGCCGAAACCAACATCAGAAGCTGAGCTTAAGTTCTTCCGTGCGCTAGACCTGACCAAACTGCCCACTACAGCGGTATCGGGTGAGCCGATATACGTGTTGAACATGATGAAGGAAAACAAGCCAAACATGGGCGAGATACAGGTAGCTGCTTATGTGAACACCAACACCGCGCAAGTAAAGGGGATGCAGCTAAGTGTTGCTTTTACTGCTGACAAGGCTGGGTTAAGTATCGTGTATAACGATGGGTATGACTGCAGACTGAATGCGCCGGTGAAACCCGATCAACTGCAGCTTGTGCTGCCTACGGATGCTGTGAAGGTTGATAAACTACCGTCACTGCTGGAAAAAGTGGTTGCACCGATCATACCGCTAGTTGCGGGTATGCAGGCCAAATAGCTAAATCGCAGCATATGCTAGTGAGCCCCTCGATGTATGGCATACGAGGGGCTATTGATTTACGGGCTAGTAGATGATATGGCCGTTACAGAGCTCTTCGCCTGCATGTAACAGCTCCATCACGCGGGGCATGGTGGCAGCTTCCGCGTAGATGCGTACCACAGGTTCGGTGCCGCTGGCTCTTAACAGCAGCCAGCTTCCCGACTGCAGCTCCAATTTGGTGCCGTCTGCACGGTTGATTTTCAACACCATTTCTCCCGCTATGGATTGCGGCTGAGCGGCTTTCACATGCTCGCGGGCTGTTGATATCTGCTCTGGGGTTAAGTGTAGGTCTATTCGGTGGTAATGTCGTTCACCAGCACGCCGGTAGAGATCCTCCACCATGTCGCTAAGGCTCATCTTAGAATAGGCCATGGCCTCCATCAGCAGCAAAGCCATCAGTACGCCGTCACGCTCGGGGATATGCCCCTTAACGCCGATTCCACCGCTTTCCTCACCGCCAATCAGTACATCGCCTTGCAGCATGTTATCGCAGATATATTTGAAGCCAATTGGTGTAACAGTCAGCGGCAGATCAAACTGCTTGCACAGCACATCAATCCATCGGCTGGTGCTTATGGTCTTCACGACACGTCCGGTTAGCTTGCGGCGCTCTACGAGATGGATGAGCAGCAGTGCGAATATCGTGTGGCTGTCGATGAAGCGGCCTGTTTCATCGACGGCACCAATTCGGTCGGCATCTCCATCTACTGAGAACCCGCATATGGCTCCCGCCTTTTTAACGGCTTCCATGCAAGCCGCCATATTGCGCTCCAACGGCTCTGGGTTAACGCCTCCGAAGTTTGTGTCGTGTTCTTCGCGGATGGCGATATGCTGGAACTTACTGCCGATAAAGAGTTTGTGGAAATATCCAGCTCCAGATCCATGCATGACATCAGTAACCACTGCACCTGGAAGCGATAGGATAGAACCGATATCCACCAGTTTTGTGATGGCTGTTAAAAACGGCTCTACAATATCCACCTTGGGAATGGGGCGAGTACGCGGCGGTAAGTTTGCCAGCTTCTCCTCAGCGGCTTGCAGAAACCCCTCTATGCTTGTGGTAATTTCCGGACCAGCGGATCCGCCGAAACTCGCCTTGAATTTGTACCCGTTGAATTGGGGTGGGTTATGGCTGGCGGTTATCATCACTCCGCCAGGGCTGTCGTTCGCAACAACGGCCATACTCACTGTTGGAGAAGAACATGCTGAGTCGCTTAGCAGAACGGGAATGCCAGCGCGCATTAGCGTATCAGCGGCGACCTGCGCAAAATGGTCACTCTTTGCGCGTCTGTCATAACCAACGATAACAGGGCCGCCTTCTGTGTTAAGGCCGCGTACATAATCTGCTAATGCCAGTGAAATAATCTGAACATTCTCGTCATTAAAATCCTGATCAATAACCCCTCTCCAGCCATCAGTGCCGAACTGAATTTGTTTGGCGCTCATATTCATACACCCCCATGTGGAAAATTATCTGCCACGTAGTAAATATACACTATGACGCGCTAGTTCCGGGTATATTTACAGCAGACATCATCGGTATTCGCATCGTTATGGCAAGTAAAGGAGCAAAACTATGTATGATCCATTAGTGGCACCTGTTGACATCATCCGGCGCGACTTCGCGCAAATGGATGCAGAAGAGACGCTTCGATGCAACTGGGATGTAGAGCAGTTGATTTTAATCCAATCTATTGAAGGTCATGCGCATGAGGGTCATGGCGCTTTCAAAGGCCGTAAATACCCCAATACGACCATCGATGACATTGCTCGGGCTTTATCACGCGACCCGCATCAGGTTCGAAGCGCGCGGATGGAGCTAATAGACCAGATTTCGGACTTCGTGGATGACGTAATTGCCGGCAAGCCTGCAGATATCGTGATGCCCAATGGCGACCCTTTGTTAACTGTGGGCACACTTCGATACATTCCTGTGGAACCTGAAGATGTTTTGAGGGGACTGTATATGGGGGGGCTTAGAGATGACCCCGACGTAAGGGCTGAGGTTGAGCACCGCACAGGATGGATAATCGGCGGAGGCCGTGGCTATCTGGTAAACAAGAGCGTGATGCGTCAAATGAATCTAGATGGGTATAAACTCGCCAAAGAGGCCCATCAGCACGAGCTGGATGATTTTCGCGAGTGCGGACTTATTGTCGATGCATCGGAATACGGTAAGCCGGACATCGACTACATGTATGTGCGCCACAGGGTGGGGCCAGGAGCCAGCGATGATTCAGCGGTTATCGTCGGCGGAAAACTATGGAACCTAAGTGTTGCCATAGGCGTATTCCTGGCAGATGCCATAGACACACTTGAAAAATACATACCGACATATGGCGACTGGGACGGCATGATTGCCCGCAGAATTGAAGAGGAATGGCCCGATTTAGGCCTGACCAGGGACGATGTGTATAAACTAACATTTTTAAGCTCAGTGCCAATAGATCAATACGATGACGTACCTGACTGCAGTTTGCGGTATATGTTACAGTTAGATAGGCACGCTGATCAATGCGCGTTAGAAAGTCATCTATTATATGTGATGGGGCGAAAAGCCGCTCCAATGCGTTTAGGGCATGATGGAATCCCGAGTTCTAAGTTCTATGAATACATCGAGAACCGCTTAAATAGCAGAGAACAGTATGGATTCTGAGCGCAGTCTGTCATTTTTTGGTAAACTGCATGTAAAATGCATTCGGGAGAGACCGTATGTACCCGGTCTTTAAGGAGGCTTACCATTCAGGTTCGTTTCTTAGGAACTGGTGCTGCAGAAGGACTTCCAGGTCTTTTCTGCGGATGTGATGTATGTCAACAGGCGCGTAAGAACGGCGGGAAGGATCTGCGTACAAGGTCGTCTATTGATATAGATGGTCGGTTGAAGATAGACTTTCCACCCGACAGCTTATACCATATTCAGAAGTACGGTCTGGATTATTCGCTGCTTCAGCATCTGTTGATTACGCATACACATGGTGATCATTTCGCGGTATCTGAGCTGGAATATATATCGCAGGGTTTCGCATGGGATCGGGCGATACTAAATATTTACGGCAACCGCGAAACGTGTGAGTTGGTGCAGGCCCAGTCAGCCGAAGTTCAAGCTGGCATTCATTTGCATCGACTGGATATATATAATACGGTCGCCATCGATCGTTATCAGGTGACACCGCTGCGTGCTACTCATCAGGGTGACACGCACTGTTTGAACTATGTAATAGATGATGGCAGTGTTCGGATGCTTTATGCATGCGATACAGGATGGTACGATCAGCCCACCTGGCAGGCTCTGACGGGTGTGAAGCTCAATACCGTAGTGCTAGAATGCACTATGGGATTTGTGCAAGAGGGTTGGAAATATCATATCGGTCTTTATGACCTGCAGAAGTTGAAGCAGGAGTTTGAAAAGGTCGGTGCTGCCGATGACAACACAAAGTGGTATATCACGCACTTTTCGCATAATGGCAGCTCGGAGCAAGGACAGGCTTTACAAAGCGAAATGGAAGCTTTCTGCAATCCATTAGGTGTAAATGTTGCATATGATGGACTGCTGGTAGAAATTTAGTTTTTTACGTTGCGATTCATAAAATAATAAGCAGGAATCTGCATAACAACCCGTGAACAATAGTTTACGCGACACTGACATGACTGCCGGTTTTAAGGCTAGTTATTGACAGTGCAAGTTTTAGACTGTTACAATGCGGTGGTAAACTCGGAGGAACGCCCGGCTCATGTCATCTGTAAAACAGCCGTCTGACCCCATCGTTGGTCTTAATATAGGCACATCGTCTATCAAGGCCGTTGAGGTTCGTCCATCTAAACAGGGACCTATCATCAGCGCTGTCTGTGTAGAACCTGTGCCTGCTGGTTTGGTTGACGAAACAGGAAATATCCCCGATACTGCCGCGCTGGGTAGGTTTATAAAGGACATGCTTAAGCGCAACGGAATATCGGCTCACAAATGTGTAGCCTCACTTCCGGGCCAAAGCGGTGTCACTGTTCGTTTTGTTCAAATGCCAAAGCAGACACCAGCGGAGCTTAGCAAGTCGATAAAACATGAAATCACACGTCACATCCCCTATGCCAGCAGCACCGACGTCACCACAGACTACGTCGTCATTCCCGAAAGCCCAGCCGCTTCAGACGATACCCTTGAGGTTCTTCTTGCTGCTGTGCCTGAAGATGCTGCCGAGGTCATTGGCGTAACTGTTCAGAGGAGCGGCCTTCAGCCATACTCCATGGAACCGGAAGTGATTTCCATGGCGCGGTTGATTGCGCTAGACCCAACACTCGCTAACCAAGAATCCAGCATCGCCGTTCTTAATGTAGGTACCATGCAAAGCGAAATGGGCGTGTATGATGCAAAAGGCACCATTCGCATGGCTTGGCAGATACCATTAGGCGGCGGACAGTTTACTCAAGCTGTTCTAGATAGGCTGCCTGGTCACCTTACCGGCACGGAGCCTGAAGAGCGCAAAGCCAGTGCTGAAGAGCTGAAACGCACACAGGGTCAGGTTCTTTTGGATATGCTGAATGAAACTCACGAAGAGACCAATCTTGACAGCGGTATGAATGCTGGTATGATGGACTTTAGTTTCACTTCGAGCGATGACATGGACCTGAGCAGCTACGGCGCTGAGACTGAAGAACCGACCTTTGGAGATTCTTTAGACTTTAACAGCGGACTGGATTTTGGCGGTGAGAACCCATTCCAAGAAGGTATCTCCGAGCTTCCAGAGGTGCCATCATTAGCTGCTGAGGCACCGGCAGAAGAAGCTTCTTCAGAGATTTCCTCGGAACCTCAACCTGAGGTTGTAGAAGCCTCTGTTCCTGCAGTAACCTCCGATGGCCCTAGCGAACTGCAGAAGGAACTGTTCCTGGCGATGGCCAGCACACTAGATTCATTAACATTTGAGGTTAAGCGAGCCATTGACATGTTCAATGCCAGAGAGAATGAGCCTCCAGTAGGCCGGCTGGTTTTGTGCGGTGGTGGATCCATGTTAAAGAATCTCGATCAGGCTTTAGCCCAAAGCTTAGGTCTGCCCACAACAGTTGCCAACCCATTCCTAACCGACTCGGGTTTGGTAGCGAAGTACGGTGAATACTTGAACGAGGTCTCGCCTTTGCTGTCCGTGGCCGTCAGCTTGGCAATGCGGGACTGGGTAGCGTAGCAGGGAGGCCATAAGCAAATATGATTAAAATTAACCTACTTCCAGATTGTATTTTTGAACCCGCCCGCAAAAAAGCAGCATTAGCTGTTAGTTTGCTGGTTATTGTTGGTTTATCAGTTGGTATGTTCATCTGGGGCAGCGGATTGTCTAGCCTAAAGGTGAGCAAAACAGAAGAGCGCGATCAGCAGAAGCTAGAAGCACAGAAGGTGGATGCTGTTGAAGCGCAAACACAGCAAGTTAACGATAGCTTCGCTGAGCTAAAGAGCAAAGTTCAAGCTGTTCGCGATATCTATTGCCACAACCTAGTGTATGTCAAACTTTACAAAACTCTTGCAGACTGGACACCGAACAGCTATCGCTACGACAGAATGGCAGCTTCTGGTTCCACCGCTCATTTGAATGTATACACCCGAAAACTTGATGATGTGGCTTACTATCTTCTGTCGATGCAGAGATGCCCAGCGATATCACCCGCAGGTATATCTATCGAAAGTATGTATTCAAAGGTGAGTGCCGGCGGTTCAGGCGGCGCAGCGCAGACAGGCGGAATGGCTGGCCCCGCTGGTATGATGGGCGGCGGAATGACCGCTCCGACCTCCGGCGGTGTGCTGAGCCCCACAGGGCCGATGCCAATGATGGGCGGCACCATGCCATCTGCCAATACAGCTTCTGCTTCAGGCAGTGGTTTAACAGGATATACTTTCCCGGTAGCAATAACACTTAAGTCTGCGATACCTGGTGCACCGGCTGGATTTGGTGGTGCCGCACCAGCATCAAGCGGCGGAATGGCTCCCATGATGGGAGGCGGCATGTCTGCACCCGGTGGTATCCCATCACCAACAGGCGGTTCAATGACAGCGCCTACTGGTGGCGGAATGACTGCTCCCGGTGGCGGCGGCAGCGGAGTTATGATTCCTAAGCATTAGTTACCCGGTCATAGAATAGCGTGTAAGATAAAGCATAGGGGAAACACGAAATATGCTCTCCAAGATAACTAGGTTAAATATCATCGTGATCTGTGTTATGATCGCCTTGAACATAGTGGTGGCTACTTTTTTTGTTGTAGTTCGTCCGCTAAACAAAGAAATCGCTGGTTTAGAGACTGAAATTGACCAGTATACCCAACGTGCAGCTCAGTTGCCTTCAGCACAAAAGAAGCTGGCAGATGCAACGGCACTGAAGGCGGAAACTGAAGTCACATGGAAGAAGATCAAACGGCGAATTATGCCAGTCAAACTTGAGGTGCCGAATGAAGACAGAGATACACTCATTCGGAAAATGCCGACATATTGGCGTTACCCAGAACAGTTGACGGCATTAATGACCTCTTTCACATCACGTCAAAAGGGTGTTCGCGTAACTGGAGCCTTTACACTATCAGATCCAGGTTTCAACCCCTTGGCTCTGCCTAAGAACATATGGAATAGCCCAACTGTTCAATTTAGTGCCACCGGTGACTTTCAGGGTGTTCTGCACCATCTCGAAAAGTGGAATAAGTCTCCGCGGTTGGTGCTTATTGATGGTGTGAGTTTATCTGGAGTTAGCCCTAACTTAACAGCAACCTATTCAGCGTCGTTGTTCCAAACAATCGATGCACCGGCTGCAGCTGCTGTAGCGTCTGCTGCCACACCCGCTGCACCGTCGGCTGGCGCACCATCACCTATGATGGCGACTCCACCGAGTGGT
>CAZFLA010000015.1:0-9011 GCA_964519405.1 uncultured bacterium | reverse complement strand
AAGTCAAGCAGGCAGAGGTAATAGCGAGATGGATAGAAAACAAAAAATGACTCTTTCAGCCGTTGGCTTAGGTGTAATATTACTAGGCGCAGCAGCTATTCAGATTGGCAATAATATTCCTGGTGCAGCATTTGCACAAAGCCCTTCGCCAACAATTCCTGCAGGTAATTCTTCGGGTTTGTCTGCCCCTATGGCGCCTGGTATGAACATACCTGGTGCAGGCAGTGGAATCCCTAGCCCAACAGCAGGAGGGGGAATGGCCATGGGCGGAGCAGCAGCATCAGCGGCAGCACCAGCAGCATCACCCTGCAGTTCTTATGCTCCTTGCACGCAGGAAGAGAAAGCGAACCGACCCAAAACGGCGCGAAAAGATCCGTTTAAGCTGCTTCCTTGGGAAGTTGACACGCACTCCAACAATGCTTGGAGCAGTTTGTCGCAGCAAAACAAGTATCGGTTGAGAATTCAACCTGATGAGTCTGCCATCGTTCAGGCAAAGAAACAGTCTGAAGCATCGGCAAGCAGCCAGGTTGAAATACCAGCTCTTAAGGGCCGTATGGTTGGTGTGATGCTGGAACAGCCAGTAGTTGCTATTATAGAGATTGACCGAGGCACCATGATTGTGCAGGCAGGCGATATCGTGGAAGGTAAATACCGCGTGATTCGCATTGAAGCCGATCGTGTCGTGCTTGTTCCTACAACCGGCAAGCGCTATGAGATGAACCTCACGCTTGAAAGTGCCAGTAACCGAACAACAGGCAACATGAGTATGCCGTCTGGCGGAATGACATCGCCGTCCATGCCCATGTCTCCTGGCGGCATGTCAATGCCTGGCGTTCCAATGATGCCCATGTCTCCCGGTAGGTAGTAAGATCTGTTCAGCTGAAACTGGACATACTATAAATCGGTCAAATATGGTACAGAGTAATCGGGATATACCCGAGATTTTAAATTGCTTACCGTTTAGTTCTCTGGAGGACGATCATGAAACACTATAAGATCATGGCTGCGGTGATAGGCTTAGCACTGTTTGCCACCGGACTATGCTTCGCGCAAGAGGAGACATCTGACAAGGATCAGGTATCTATTATCCTGAAATCATCGCGTGTATCCGACGCTCTAGAAACACTTTTCAAACAGCGGCCTGAATTGAAATATTCATTCCGCGATCAGGAGATTGACCAGACAGCGATCACAACGAACCTTCCAAAGGTGTCATTTGATACTGCTCTGCGCAACATCCTGAAAGCTGCGAATTTAACTTATCGCAAAGAGAGCGACATATACGTCATCACGAAGCAAGTCGATGTAATTGATAATTCGATTACAGAGCCCACTACTATCGAAGAGCAGAAGAATGTAAAGCGCACTGAAAAAATTAAGATTCAGTTTGCTGATGCCAGCATGATTGCATACATGCTTGGCGGAAACATGCTTCAAATTGGCGGAAGTTATTGGCAAGGCAACAGCAACAATAACAACGGCAGCAATAATGGCTACGGTAATAATAATAACGGCGGCAACAACAATAGCTGGGGTAATAACAACAGCAATAATAACAGTAACCGAAGCAGTAGCAGCCGAAGAAACAACAACAATAATAGTAGTTGGCGATAAGTTCTATGCAAAAGTATGGTTTAAAATCCTCAGGAGGACGCATTAGATGAGTCTTATTAACCGGCTTAGTCGGGTAGCGACTCTGACCGCCGCAGTATCATGCTGCGGTTTGCTAACGGCCGCAGCAGCAAACGCACAGGCCGAAACGGGCAGTGTTCCGGTTGTGAAGAAACTGCAGCTTGTTGGAGCCGATCTGCAAACGGCTATCAACATGCTAATGCAGCAAACCGGAGAGAGTATCATATTCGAGCCTAGCGATAAACCGTATGGACCTGTTACGCTGACTTTAACAGACAAGCCGTTGGATAAGGCCATTGAATATATCGCCCGTAATGCAGGAGCCCAAGCTTCTCGTTTAGCTGACGGTACCTATGTTGTAGGTCCCAAAAGAGCAGAAGATAGCATTGCCGCTGTTAAGGCTGTTGTTGATGAAGCTCCAGAGGTTAAGGTTCCGCACCGATCAGAGAAGATTCGCATTCAGTATTGCAAACCCAGCAGTTTGTTGTCTGCAATGGGTGTTGTCATGAAATCCAGTGAGGCATCTGTGCCGAACAACCGTAAGTATCAACAGATACTGCAAGATTCCGGTAAAGATGTTGTTAGTAAGCCCGAAGCCCTTATTAGCGTTGCTAATCCGTTTATGACAGACGATGCTGCTGCTAACATGAGCGAAACTCCTGATTCTGGATTGAATCAGTTTGGCGGCAACTACGGCGGAAACAACAACAGTGGTAATAACCGCGGCGGTATGGGCCGTAACAATAATAACAACAACTCTGGTGGTTTTGGAAACCGCGGCGGAATGAGTGGCGGCATGGGCGGCCAAATGGGCGGAACCACTGGTATGATGGGCGGCGGTATGGGCGGCCAAATGGGTGGACAGATGGGCGGAACAGGCTCATTCAACTTCCCAGGGCTAGAGGGAACTGGTGAGGAAATCTCAGCACTAGACTCCGACAACAGCCTGTTGGTTACCGGTGATGAAGACTTCATCAACTCTGTTCGTAAGCGAGTTCGACTGCTTGACGTTCCACAGCAGCAGATCGAAGTCAAGGCAGAGTTCGTTACTATCAGCTTAAGTGAAACACAGCGACTTGGTATTGACTGGTTGGTTCAGCAGGTTAATACTCAGGCTGGTGTTACTGCTGGCACATTCGCAAACAGTGCAAGCCCAGTATTCATCAAGTATGCTACTGGTAACCTCGTTACAGAGCTGCGAACAATGCTGACGAACTCCAAGGGCCGCGTCTCGCAGGCTCCAATTATTACCACTCTTAACAACGTATCGTGTGAAGTGGGAACATCGACGGATTATCCTGTGTGGACAGCTCAGGTTCAGAGCAACAGCACAAGCGGCAATATCACCACATATGATATTGAAAACTATACCGTTGAAACTTCCATGGTTGTTCAGCCAACAATTCTTGGTGATGGACGAATCCTGATTAACCTACCGCTAGAGGTTGAGGACGTTCCTGAGTTCAAAAAAGGACCAGACGGAACAGAAGCTCCTGTGACTACTAGCCAGTATGTTGAAGCCACTCGTATCGTAAATAGTGGTGAGACAGTGGTCATCGGTGGATTTGTGCGAAGAAGCGACAGCAGAAGCGTAGCGCGCATTCCATTGCTTTCCGACATCCCATGGATTGGACAACTGTTCAAATCTCAGAGTAACGAAACGGCAGATAACGAGCTGTTGATCTTCCTTACAGCTCGTATTCTTGACAACAATAATGGTCCGTTAGCCGGCGGCGTTACTCCTTAAGTATCAAGTTAGGGAAATACAGGGCGGGGGCAGTGTTACGCTGCTCCCGCTTTTTTACACTATGAAACAACGCCACAGAAAACTACCCCGAAATATTGCGCTGATTGGATTTATGGGAAGTGGAAAAAGCTCCACCGGCCGAAAACTTGCCCATCAGCTACGTTATGAATATATTGATACTGATCAGCTCATCGAAGAGAAAACGGGCATGAGCATAACAGAGTATTTCAGCAACTATGGTGAAGAACAATTCCGCAAGCTGGAGTATGAAGTGATTAGTGGCTTAGAACAGAGATCGGGTGTGGTGATTTCTACAGGAGGCGGTGTTCCTTTAAATCCTCAAAACATTGCGAGTTTAAAGAAACACTGCACGATAATATGGTTGTATGCTGCTCCTGAAGTAATCCTTAAGAGAGTTGGAGACAGGAACTCGCGGCCGTTATTGAGAGATGCCGAGGATCCGCTGGGAAAGATAGTTGAGATGTTGGAGAAACGGGAATCCGTATACAGGAATGCATCTGATACTAGAATAGATACATCAACTTTCCAACAAGCGGAGACCATACGGCAGATTAGGAGGTGGTTAAGCGATGCAGGATGGCGTAATGCGAACAGTAAAAGTTCAGCTGGATAATCGTTCATACCAGATTGAAATTGGCAGAGGCAACTTAGGTTGTTTTGAAGAGGCCATGAAACCATATGTTGGCAGACGAGCAGCCATAGTTAGTAATCCATCCATATGGAAGCATTACGGTGAATGCGTACATCAGGCTGTTCGCAGCATGGGCATAATACCTACCGTATGCTTAATACCATCCGGTGAACGGCATAAAAGCTGGGCACAAATCGGCATTTTGCTGCGGAAATGGGCAGAAGCCGAGCTGGATAGGGGCTCTGTTGCCATAGCCCTTGGCGGTGGTGTGGTGGGTGATATGACCGGGTTTGCAGCGAGCTGTTATATGCGAGGCATTCCTTACATCCAGATGCCTACCACCTTACTGGCTCAGGTTGATTCCAGCGTAGGCGGCAAGACTGGAGTAGATCTTCCCGAGGGCAAGAACCTAGCTGGTGCATTTCATCAGCCTGCCGCCGTAATAGCAGATATGGACACTCTGTCTACGCTGCCAAAACGGCAAATCCGCAGTGGTATGGCGGAAGTGTTAAAATACGGTTACATTATTGATGAGAAACTGTCAGATCAACTCCGAAGTGCAGGTGCTGGATTACTAAAATATGATCATCAGACGCTGCCGGATGTTGTCGCCAGATGCTGTGAGCTCAAGAGCGAAGTGGTTCAACAAGATGAACGTGAGGGCGGCGCAAGAGCCATGCTCAACTTCGGCCATACATTAGGACATGCTGTAGAAACACTAGTGGGTTTAGGAAAACTATACCATGGTGAAGCTGTGTCCATTGGTATGGTATTTGCCGCACTGCTGGGAGAAGAGCTATTGATAACCCAAACAGGCACACATAAGCTCATAGCGGATGATATGCGGTTGTTTGGATTGCCGGTAAGCATCCCATCCAGTTTGTATGACGAGGAGATTATGCAGCAGATGATGCATGATAAGAAGGTCAGCAAAGGAACAGTTAAATTCGCCTTGATTAGGAGTATAGGCCAGATCGTTCTGCCGATAACAACAGTATCTCCAGATGTTTTGCTTAAGGTGATGAAAAAGCATAGGCTGATATATGGGGATGTGGTTAATAGATGAAGACTGCCGATAGTTGGTTGAAGATGGCCTGGGTGGCTTTGGCAATCATCACTACCGTTACTTATGGAATCCAACATGTATTAACAGGCTATGTGCCGCAGGTATTCGCTTTAATGTCGTATCGGATATATGCTTTGTTATTTGCATTTAGTTGTGTATATGGCGTCGTGAAGTTCATGCATTCGCATTCAGGGAGGACTGGAAGTTGATGATAAATCGTATTATCAACGGTCGATATGAGGTTAAGGAGAAGTTTTCCGAGTCCCCTCTATTCACCTATTATCGAGCCGGCGATTTAGAACGGCATCAAGATGTTATTATCATTGCCCCTGTAGATGATATCAACCACAGCAGTGTTGCCGCTGCGCTGAATAACTTATTGAAGAATGCCATGAATGTCGTGGGAACTAGGATATCTCAGGTGCTCGATGTCGTCGAAGATGAAGGCTCGATCATTGCGATCACACAGCACGTTCGCAGAGGGATTGATCTTAAGCAGTTTATCCCCAATACGCAACTGCCTCCCGGCACTGCTTCGGAAATCGGCTTATGGATTGCTCAAGGCCTCGAATCCCTGCATGCAAGCGGTGTTGTTCATGGATACCTCTGCCCTCAAAACATCGTGATGCAGCCTGGTGAAGGTGTTTTGCGCCTTTTGAATTTCGGTATAGCACCGGCTCTGCGGCAAGATCAAGCTGTGGGCTACAAGTGGTACGAGCATTTTGCGCCATATATGGCTCCTGAGTATTTCCTGCCAGGCGATCCCACACCCGCCATTGATATCTACAGCTTTGGCTGTGTGCTGTATCAAATGTTGACAGGTGTGATGCCGTTTAGCGCAGATCATGCGCATGACATCACGCAGCAACACCGCAGTACTCCTCCGCCGTCACCGCGAAATCAAAACCCCGGTGTACCTCGTGCTCTTGAAGGTATTGTGCTGAAGTGCCTTCAGAAGGATCCAAAAGACCGATATACGAACACTTCGCAATTAGTTGAAGATATGCGCCGTGTGAATATGGCCATCAAGAGCGGCGGCAGTCTGCGATGGTCGCCAATGGATACCACTGTGAAGACCGAGGCTGTTCCTCAGCGCGCGAATAAGATAAAGTCCGTGCTGCCCGCGCAGCATGAAGAACTAGAAAAAGAACTAGTGGAAAATCGAGTATCCCTTCATAACGACGACGAACGTGTCACCGAAATTGAGAACCGCAAAGGGAGTGATGTATTGAAGACAGCTCTTTGGGTATTGGGTATTCTGGTTTGTGTTATTGTGGTGACCTTCTCTGCCGTATTCATGTATATGACGAAGGGGCCGGGTGAGGCGAAGGTGCCCATGCTGTCGAGGATAAAGACCGACGAAGCCAAAAAGATCGTGGAGTCGTTAGGGCTGCAGTTTGTGGTTGTTCAGGAAGCGCCCAGTGACGATGCTCCATCTGATACCGTGTTTAAACAAGAACCGCTTGCTGGCAGAACCCTCAAGCAGGGCCGAGAAGTTCGTGTGTGGGTAAGCAGCGGCAGTCGAGAGGTGAGGGTTCCATCGCTGGTGGGGCTGTCTCAACAAGATGCGGTTTCAAAGCTGCAGGCTATAGGCTTAAAGGCAGACCTTAAGAATGTTGGCGATTTGCTGAGTTCCGATGGCGGGGTGGTAAGGTGGCAGCGTCCTCGAGCGGGATCGCTTGCCCTGCGTGATTCGCTGGTATTGCTTGGCCTTAAGGATGGAGAACCCGACGACAGCGGAGTAAGCTCTGGTTCCGACGGATCGTCTGCATCAGGCGATTCGGATTCAAGTGACGGTAACTCCAAAGACGGGCAGACATCTACCGATGCACCAACACGGAACGTACATATCAATGTGAAGGTGCCGTCGAGCGATGAGCCTACGGCTATGGTTCGTGTTGAGGTCACTGATGATAACGGCACTAGTATTCCGTTTGAAAAAGAGTGCGATACAGGCAAAACTCAAGCTGTGTCTGTGCAGTTTACGGGTGCAGCAAGCATCCGTGTGTTCGTAAATGAAGAACTAAAACGAGAGGTAAAGATGTAGTATGGCTAATCCAATATGCTTTTCACCGAGTTTGCTCTCCAGTAATTTCGCCGCATTCGGTGAAGATGCAAAGATGAGTGAACAGGCAGGTGCCGAACTCCTCCATTTTGATGTGATGGATGGAAAGTTTGTTCCCAATATAACCTTTGGTTCTGGTGTGGTGAAAGCGGTAAGGCCGTATTCATCAGCACTTTTTGATGTGCACCTCATGATAGAGGATCCAGACAGGTATGTTGAGGATTTCGCCAAAGCGGGTGCTGATTTCATATCTGTTCATGTTGAAGCCTGTACACACCTACAGCGAGCATTAAGCCATATCCGTCAGTGTGGTGCTAAGGCTGGTGTGGCCCTCAATCCGCATACCCCATTATGCATGATTGAAAATGTCATAGATGATATCGACCTGATACTCATCATGACTGTGAACCCAGGTTTCGGTGGGCAAGGATTTATTCCGCAGAGCCTGCCAAAAGTCAGAGCTGCACGCAAAATGCTCGATGAAGCTGGTTCCAACGCCTGGCTAGAGGTTGATGGCGGCGTTAATGAAAAGACAATTGCTGGTATCGCCAGCGAAGGTGCAGACATGTTTGTTGCCGGTTCTGCATTATTCGGACAGCCTCAAGGCTTTAAGCCAGCTCTAGATACGCTGCGATCGCTCGCGGAGTCCGCGCGATAAGGCACTCTGCCAAAAGGAGGTATTGGTAATGATCGCTGTAGCGGTAACGGTAGCGATAGTATCTCTCCTCTATATCATCGTGATTCATTGGTCATATAAACGCCATATGATCTCTGTTACGCAGTATAAAGCACGGACGCTTGGCTGTGTGTGTATCGCGGTCACAATGGCCCTAATGATCTTCAAAAATGACATCACTGGGCATCCTAGACAGGTGGGTACGCCTATCACGTCTATTACTAGACTTGTGTTGTATATGTTGGCTATATGCGTGATGGTATTTGGTATGGTGATTTCGGCCGTAGTTGACATGCGCGAATCGCTGAAGGCTTACGTTAAGGCGCAACGCGAGCTGCTTACACAATACCATCCTCAAACCAAGGGAAATGAACCGCATGAATGATGTTGATATCATCCATATGCGCCGTGCCTTGGAGCTGGCCAAGCTAGGATACACAGCGCCGAATCCCATGGTGGGATGTGTTCTTGTTAAGAACGACAAAGTAGTGGCAGAAGGTTATCACCATCGGCCTGGCATGGCTCATGCCGAGGCAGAGGCGCTGCGTGAAGCCGGTGATGAAGCTCGAGGCGCCACGGCTTATGTCAGTTTGGAGCCGTGCAGCCATACAGGCAAAACCCCTCCGTGTGCCGATGCACTCATCAAGGCCGGCGTCAGCCGGGTAGTGGCGGCTATGGAGGATCCTAATCCAAGGGTTCACGGTCAAGGCTTTGCGAAGCTGCGCGCTGCCGGCATTGAAGTGGAGTTCGGGGTCTGCGAACAAGAAGCCAGGAGCCTGAACGAGATGTTCATCTATGCTCAAACTCATGATAGACCTTGGGTAACCGCCAAGTTCGCATGCAGCCTCGATGGCCGGATTGCTGCCGCAGATGGCAGCAGTCAATGGATTACCGGCGATAAAGCCCGCGAATATGCTCATATTCTGCGTGCGCATCACGACGCGCTGCTTGTAGGTGTGGGCACAGTGATTGCCGATAATCCATCATTAACGGTCAGGAATGCTGCCGTTGACCCGCTGCGCCACCCTGTTCGCGTTGTGATGGATACTCATCTACGAATACCGTTGGAATCTGCGCTCTGTGATGTGTCTGCAGCACCGACATGGGTGATCTGCACCGAAACTGCGGATCAGCAAAAACATCAGATGCTGCAGCAGCGAGGTGTGGATATCC
>CAZFLA010000014.1:31721-42032 GCA_964519405.1 uncultured bacterium | reverse complement strand
GCTGGACATGTATCGAGCTCAGGCTGAAGAGGCTGATATGCTGCTGATTAATAAGGCCGATATCCTTACTGAGGGCGAAATCGCCATCATGCTGAAGAACGCCTCTGTGCTGTATCCTGACACGAAAGTGATGGCCGTGTCAGCACTGCGCGGCGACGGTATCGACGAACTAGTGGATACGATATTGAATTACCGCGGGGAAGCCGGACGGGTGATGCGCGATATCGAGTCGGCGGAGCAGAAGTCGAGTTCCTCATGCGTAGGGTGGCTTCAGACGACTGTCAGTATCTCTGCAGAGAATGGGTTCAAAGCCAGTGAGTTTTTGTGGATGCTGTCGGAGCAGGTGAAGACCGAGATGGCCACAAAAAACCACAATACTATGCACCTCAAAGCGGTTATTAAGAGCGAAAGCCGTATGGTGGGATTTAACCTCCACCGGTTTACTCAGGATCCAGAGATTGAAGGTGACATCAACGGCATCACGATGGGTGTGTTGGTGCTTCATGCTCGGATGAGTTTGGAACCTGGTGTTTTAGGTGGGCTTATCATCCGCACCATCAGCAAATCGGTGGCCGCCGTTGACGGTCAGTTCGAATTCGTGCAGTTCCAAAGTTTCCTTCCGCATTATCCATGCCCTCGCCAGAGGATATGCCAAATGATGGAGCAGATATAACCCATCAACACTGCAGCCGAGGAAATATGCGTTCCTCGGCTGTGATATCACACCAACAACGCTGAATATCTTTGCTCTGCGGTGACTATAATCATGGTGAGTTACTGGCAATACTTCGAAACCATTAGGCGATGGTGACTGTTTCCAATGACGACATGTAAAAAGTGTATAATATTCTGGTATCTGGAGAACAGAATAGGTATACCGAATATACACAAGTGACATCAACGATGACGTTCAGATAAGGTGCTATATTCGCCAATGTTATGCATGAACATCGTAACATTTGATACTAGGTTATAAAATCGACGATAGGCAACTCTGCCGCGGTATATATCACGCTTGGTAACACCTACAGGCGATGTCATGGGGTTATCCATACAGGTTTATATCGATGTTATCCCGAAACACATCTCAGTTTCTGTGGCTTAGCTGCGTTTATAATGATGTATTCGGGCATAACAGTGAGATTCGCGGCAATATCAACAAGCATTTAGGTCTGCAGATCGTCTGGTGGTGGAGCAAACGTAAATACCGATGAAAAATACATGGCGCCGCATCCTGTTTGGTAGGCCATTAGCCTCTAGCAAACTACAGCATCAGCGGCTCAGGAAACTCATAGCCCTTCCCATATTTGCAAGCGATGCATTATCATCAACCGCATATGCTACGCAAGAAATACTGCTAGTGCTGTGCATGGCTGGAGCTGCTGGTACGCAGTTCACATTACCCGTTGCGTTAGCTATTGTTACTTTATTGGCTATTGTGATTTTTTCATATGAGCAAACAGTTCATGCTTACCCTAAAGGCGGAGGCAGCTATAGGGTTAGCAGCGAAAACCTCAGCACATTTGCTGGGCTTGTTGCCGCCGCCTCGATATTAACTGACTACGTCCTGACCGTTGCTGTTAGTATTTCATCTGGGGTGCAGCAGATCACCTCGTTTTTCCCAGTGCTGGCCGACATGAATATGACGGTGCCTCTCTGTTTGTTGGCGATTGCATTTGTGACGCTGATGAACTTGCGAGGCGCAAAGGAATCGGGAGTTGTTTTTGCGATACCTACATACTTCTTTATCTTCTGTATCGCCTGTATGATCTTGACTGGGTTGGTAGGACCTGTGTTCGGTTACCATACTATTCCACATCCTAAAAACAACCAGCTTCATGCTGTTGAAGGCGTGACACTCTTTCTCTTGCTAAAAGCATTCGCATCAGGCTGTTCGGCAATGACGGGTGTGGAAGCGATCTCAGATGGTGTGCAGGCATTTCGTCCTCCGGAAAGCCGCAATGCCGGCATTACATTGGTTATGATGGGTGTTTTGCTTGGGACTATGTTCCTTGGCATTAGCTGGCTGGCTCAGACCAATAATGTGGTCTACCTAGGAGCGACTGAAGGGGGCCATGCAGAGTCGGTGATATCGCAGGTAGCACGCGCCGTTTTTGGGGGACTAGCTCCTGATGTGGCACGTATCGCTCAGGGCGCGGTGTTGTTCAGCACGGCTATTGTGTTGGTGTTAGCCGCAAACACGGCGTTTGCCGACTTCCCAAGACTTAGCGCTATCTTGGCGGGCGATCGCTATATGCCTCGTCAGCTTTCAAACCTTGGCGACCGGTTAGTTTTCTCAAATGGAATAGTTCTGCTTGGACTATTTGCTGCGGTATTGGTTATCGTGTTTAAGGGCGTCACTGATGCGCTGATCCCGCTGTATGCGTTTGGCGTATTCATGAGCTTTACGCTGTCGCAGTCCGGTATGGTTATGCGATGGCTGCGAACGCGCCCGAAGGGTTGGCACTTCAAAGCCGGTGTCAACGCGCTTGGTGCTTTCACAACGGCTCTTGTTATGACAGTTGTCGTTATTGAGAAGTGGGAAGGAAAAGTCTGGATATCCATCGTCATCGTTGCGTTGCTGGTGGTTATGTTCTACTCCATCAACAAGCACTACGAAAAAATGCGTGCGCAGCTGCGGATGCCTGCCGATTGGAAGCCCAATCTGGGACGCCCTCACACGGTGTTGGTGTTGCTGGACAGACTGCACAGGGGTAATGCGCAGGCGCTTGAGTATGCTCAGATCATCAGTAAGGATGTTCGTGCAGTTCGCGTTGAGGTGAACGACAGCCAGGAACTTAACAAAATGGTGATGAGGGAGTGGGCAGACTGGGGCGGTTCGGTGCCTTTGGTTAATTTGGCATCGCCGTATCGATCGCTATTTGAGCCTATCGTTGATTATGTGAAGCAGGTTACTGAAGACAGACCAGACCATATGGTTACGGTGATTGTGCCGGAGTTTACCGTTAGCAGATGGTATTACCGAGCGCTTCATGCAAACCACGCCCCTATGCTGAGAATGGCATTGGGTGGTGTGCGCGGCGTCATCGTAACAAACCTAAGGTTCTATACAGACTAAGTTCGCCGGTTTATTCTCGAACCGATTATTGCCAGAGGGTTTAAAACCCATTGAGCCCTTCCCGTCAATGGGGAAGGGCTCGGGTTTTGAAACAGACCCAACTACCTGGTCAGGCTGTCCCAAAAGCTTGCTAGTCGTGCAATTCTATGCCCAGGCTAGCCAATATTACTTGAGCATACAACCGATGACTGTAGTCATTAGGATGATTTAGCCCATTTCCTGTTAAGCTGAAGAAACCTTTGAGCAGACAAACATCCTTCCACAAAGCCCCTACATCAGCAAAAGCAACGCCAGGCGCACGCATGGAATGTAATGACTTTTCATACTGCGGTAGGCGTGCTTCTCTTTCTGCGTTAATCCACTCTGAGTTAGGATACATACCAGCGATCAGCAGGAACTCCACCTGCGGGCAGCGCTGCTTGATGCCGGTCATGATCTTCTGGATATTATCTGTAAACTGCTCTGCCGTAAAGCCGTGGATGTCATTCATGCCGAATGCAATCATACATAGATCGGGTTTGTCAGCAGCAACTGTTTCGATCTGTGTTACACCCCAGTCAGATGACATACCGCCCACACTGCGGTTGGTGAAGGCGACCGATGTTTTGTAGTGATCACCTAGCTCAGCAGCCACAAGCTCACCATAGAACGGCTGATACGGAGCAATACCCGTTTTTCCGCTGGCGTTGTCACCAGTGCTGATGCTGTCGCCTAGCAGCGATAACCTCAAGCCTTTACCGGCTTTCAGCAAGTTCATGGTGCGTGGCAGACGTTGTGTTTCACTGGCCTGCCGATACCCGCGCCATGTGTTCCTGTGTTTGTAGTCGGCTACAACCTGACGCTCATGGAAGTATGTGCCGGCGGCGTATAACAGTGAGTAGTTGCCGCCTCTAAACTGCACCCACGAGTTGGGTGCTCCTGGTTCTTTATACATATCTTTGACGGTAATGAAGGGGATGCGGCTGTTAGGTGTCAGTGTGATCTGTCTGCTCTTATCGTGCCAGAGATAATCCTTGCCCGATTCATATTTCGTTGTTTCATCTGCACTTCGCAGCTGAGGTTCATCATTAGGCACATTTAGTAAACGCGCACTGGGCACAGATTCATCTTTACCTTGGACAAACATTAAGCCCTCGCGGGCTGTATACGCGCATTTGTGAATGGAGTAGGGATGGTATTTTTCTCGGGCAGCACGTGCTGGTGCTATGACATCGGTAGGGAAGTAACTCGCTAGTTGCTCCATAGAGATCGCCGAATAGCCGTTTTGTTTCAGATATCGCATATACTCGGTAAAGCGTTCGACTGGAGTGGTGCATTCAGGATGTGCCTCATCTGGCACGCCATGGAACATGAATACCTGCACTTCACCATCTTGCACTTGTTTCAACGCGTTATAGAAGAACCTGCGTTCGTCACCACCGATGCAGATGGCAGGAACTTTCATGGGGTCACACTTCAAGGGGTTGCAGGCGGCACCACCGCCGATTCTTGCGAGTGTATATCCCTTTTTCGGCAGCATCTTCATTACATAATCTGTCGTGATGCATCCTGGATAGGAAAAAGTTCGAGGAACTGGGATGCCATACTGCCGGCAGCGCTGTTCTACAGTATTTACTTCAGTGTATTGCTGTGCTTCATCGATTTTGCTTAGGTCTGGGTGGCTCAATGTGTGGTTTCCAATTTCAAAACCCATGTTGTGCAGCTCAGCAATTTGCTCCCAGCTCATATATTTGCTTTTGTCTTCGAATCCTGGGAATTCTCCAACATAAAAAGTTGCGTTAAAGCCATAGTGCTTTAACATGGGGGCAACTACCGCAGCATGGCTGCGTGCGGCATCATCGAATGTTAATACAACGAGTTTTCGCTGTACCGGTTTCGGATTATTACTATTAAACATGATGGCTTATACTGTCCTGTATACATAATCTGTATATATTATAGGATTATCACAACAAAAAAACCGGCAGAGTTTGGCTTCTGCCGGTTACGATGCAGCGATGCCGTCTTAGAGAACGATGTTAAGGCATCCAAGAATAGCTTGCGCATAGATTCTATGCCCAAAATCGTTGGGATGATTAACTCCGTTGCCGGTTAAGCTGCTGAAGCCTTTGATTTTCCAAATATCACGCCACAGCGATGATACGTCTGCTATAGCAATGCCACGGGTGCGCATATTCATCAATGCCTGTCGATACTCATCGAAACGAGCTAAGGCATTATCGGGCATCCAATCGGGATTCGGCAGCATACCTGCTATCAACAAGAATTCGGTCTGCGGACACTTCGCTTTAACAGCCGCCATCATCTTCTTAACATTATCGGCGTATTTGTTGGCATCAAGCCCCCAAGCGTCGTTCATACCAAATGCGATTAAGCATAGATCGGGGTTGTCTGCAATCACCGCATCGGTCTGTGTCACACCCCAATCTGAAGTCATGCCACCCACAGAGTGGTTGATGGCGGCGATATCCGTTTTATACTTCGTTCGGAGTTCATCAGCACAAAGGTTCAGATAAAATGGCTGATATGGTGAGCTGAAAGTGCAGCCTGTGGCGTTTGCACCGGTGCTGATGCTGTCACCTAGCAAGGAGATGATCAGCTTTTTGCGCCCATTCAGAATGGATTCTGTGCGGGGAAGTAGATTGACCTCACTGCTGGGACGGTAGCCTGTCCACCGCTTTGTGTGCTGATAGGATACCACTGACTGAAGACCGTGGTATAGGGTGCCTTCGCCAAAGAACAGAGCGTGATCACCACCGCGTGCCTGTTCTATCGTCTGAGGCGAACCTTTAGGCGGATACATTTGTGCCTTTGTTTTAAATGGAATGCGGCTAGAAGCCGTCAGAGCGATAATCTTGCTGTTCTTGTGCCAGACATAGTCCTTACCCTCAACATAGCTCTGCTTACCGTCAGCACTAGTGATGGATGTTAGCTCGGTTGGTGGGAATAACAGCTTCGCGGTCGCAGTGGCATCGTTGGGCTGTTGGATGAAAAACACAGGCTCGTTAGTGACACTGTTGCCCTTCCATACGGCTTTAGGCCTGTATGATGGCCTGGCTTGCTTTGCCTTGGCTATCTTTTCTGGTGGGAAGTAGTCAGCGAGCTGCTTGAAAGAAATAACACGGTATCCGTTGCGCTTAAGATACTGCATGTGCTCAACAAACAACGGCTGCTGAGTGTCTACCCATGGATGCTCAACATCCGGCACGCCATGGAATAACAGCACAGGAATTCGGCCGTTCTTGGCCTGTTCTGCGGCGTTGACGAACACTTTGGGATCTGTGCCGTTCACTCCCATCGCAGGTACCAGCATGGGGTCGTCTGTCAGCGGATTGCAAGCTTTATCACCGCAGACCCTAGCCAATGTATATCCCTTTTGGGGAAGCATAGCGATGGATTCGGCTGATGTTACGCATCCTGGATACGCAAAAGTTTCGGGCACAGGGATGCCGTAACGGCGGCAGCGAACTTCAACTTCAGCGACTTGAGCGCTTTGCTCAGCAGGCGAAAGCTGGTCTAGTGTCGGATGTGTCAGTGTGTGGTTGCCGACCTCAAACCCCATGGTGTGCAGGGATGCGATCTGTTCCCAAGTCATATACTGCTTTTTGTTTTCGAACCCGGGGAATTCACCCACGAAAAATGTGGCGCCAAATCCTAGCTGAAGCAGGAGTGGCGCAACAAAAGTCGCATGGTTGCTGACGGCGTCATCAAAGGTGAGAACTACGAGTTTATCAGGAACCGGTTTAGCGGAATGTTTCATTGTCATGGGTAGATTAGACCTCTATTATATGCCATTTCTGGCATGATATCACACACTGGTCTTATCCGCTAATATCGATAGTAAAGGAGTAGACAACCGCTTGAAGCTACTGGGATAAATGGCGAAGCAATGTGCTTAAACGGAGACATCATATTGCGCTGTGTTTATCTGTTCATGTTCCAGATGGTGAAGTTGAGTGCCGATGCGAAGCTGACCCACGCAAGATATGGTGTCAGCAGCCAACTCGCCAGCATATTCACTCTGCCGAAGGTGATGATGGTGGCTATTATGGCAAACCAAAGCAGCATGATATCCACAAATGCTAAGCCGATATTGTGTTTTCCGAAGAAGATGAGAGACCACGCGAGGTTGAGGGCTAGCTGCAGGGCAAAAATGGACAGCGGTACCGCAGCAGCCGATAATCCGGCGCGTCGCCACACTAACCATGCGGCAACCGCCATCATTAGGTAGAGAACCGTCCAGACCGGGCCGAACAGCCAGCCAGGAGGTGTCCATGTGGGTTTCTTGATTCCAGCATACCAGTCGGTTACGGCGGGAAATGTGACATAGGAGCCGATGCCTGCAATGGCGAAGCAGACTGCGATGAAAAACACTAAACTGATAACACTGCGTGCAGCACTCATATGAAGTCCTTCCCTCGCACAAACACCGCTTCCATCTTGTATTGCCGCACTAATGCGCAAGATGCCAAACCAGTGATACAAAGTGTGATGATTTTACTTTCACCAAGTATACCCGATCAACAGCGCTTGGCTATAAAACAATGGGTAATGGAAGTGGCTATACGATGAAGAAAATAAGACGGGATGGCTGATGGTGCCAATAAGGTAATGAGATGGTGGGCGATACTGGTTTCGAACCAGTGACCTCTTCGGTGTGAACGAAGCGCTCTACCACTGAGCTAATCGCCCGTGAGTATTGAGGGGAGAGAAGAGATGGTGCCCGAGACGGGACTTGAACCCGTATGCCTTGCGGCACACGCCCCTCAAACGTGCGCGTCTACCAATTCCGCCACCCGGGCATAATGGTGGTAGGGCTACGGGGAATCGAACCCCGGTCTACGGGCTGAAAACCCGTCGTCCTAGCCGCTGAACGATAGCCCCGCGATCTAAGTCGTAACCGACTTGCAAGAAATAGTATACGATGGGGGCAGAGTGTTTGTCAAGGCGTTTGAGCATTATTATCAGATTTCCGTAATATAGGCTGCTATATGGCAAAAATCATCACTCCCACACTCATTTATTGAGCCGGCAGCATGTCATACTATAGGCAGACTGCATTGTTAGGAGAAGGCAATTGACAGCACTTAATGCTTACCCTGTTGCTGATGGCCAATATGTTTTGTATTGGATGCAGCAAGCTCAACGAACGCATGATAACCCCGCATTGGCTTTGGCTATTTCGGAAGCAAATAGGCATTCCCTTCCGTTGGTAGTGTGCTTTGGCCTTGATATTAACTATCCGCATGCTAACGCGCGCCACATGCGCTTTATGCTGCAGTCATTGCCTAGCGTGGCAGAAGAGCTTCGGCAAGCTGGTGCAGCGGTATGCATCCAGTTAGCTAACCCATTAATGCTGGCTCAACGGCTAGCGCAGAAGGCTGCTTTAGTTGTAGTTGATCAAGGTTACCTACGGCATCAACGGGCATGGCGGCAGCAGCTTGCCGATTCCTTACAGGCTGCTGTATGGCAGGTGAACACCGAGACATTGGTTGATGTGGAACTCGCGGCTCCAAAACAGCAGTGGTCTGCGGCGACTATCAGGCCCAAACTGTGGAGCAAAATGCCATCTGCTCTGCGAACCGTACCTATGCAGAGCATTTCTGTTAAGTTATTGTATTGGGATGATTACTGCGAACCACTTGATGACATTGAGCAGATATGCTCACAGTATGAGCAATGTGAACCAACGCTGCGTCATTGCCTTGATGGTGGCTGCGCACGTGCTGTAGAGCATTTGAATCGGTTTATTGAGGATCATCTTGAGCATTACCAGCTGCAGCGTAATGACCCTTCGTTGGATGCTCAGTCGCAGATGTCACCTTACCTGCATTTTGGACAAATCAGCAGCCGCGATATCATAGAGCGTTTGCTCGCTTCGGGTATTCAGGGCGAAGGGCTAGATGCTTATATCGAGCAGTTGTTTATACGCCGTGAACTAGCGATTAACTACGTGTTATACCAACCGCACTATGACAGTTGGGATGGTTTGCCGCCTTGGAGCAAGTCGACACTTTTAGAACACGCCGCAGATGAGCGGGAATATGTGTACACTTATGATCAGCTTGTGTCGGCTCAGACGCATGATGTCTACTGGAATGCTGCGATGAAAGAGCTGCGATATACAGGGAAGATGCACGGCTACATGCGAATGTATTGGGTAAAACAGATGATCGCATGGTGTGCATCGCCTAAGTTGGCTTACCAATGGGCAGTTGAGATGAACGATCGGTATAGTCTTGACGGCCGTGATGCTAACGGCTATGCGGGTATCGGTTGGTGCTTTGGACTGCACGACAGGCCTTGGTTCCGCAGACCGGTATTCGGCACAGTCCGCCCAATGACGGCCAAAGGATTAGCATCGAAGTTCAATATGGCCGAGTATATCCGCCGTGTTGATCAGCTCTGTGGGTAAACACAAGACAGACGCTGCTAATCGGTGATGCGGTCTGTTTTTGCGAGCAGCCCAACGGCCTCGGTGGTGATCGCTTCTGCGCTAAGCATACAATCATCAAGCAGCACAGAGCGAGGGCCGTGTGTGATGTAGCGGTCACCAAGTGACAGCCGTTTAATTTTTACGCCGCTGATGTCCGCGTCGGATAATGCCTCTAGGATCGCTGAACCAAACCCGCCGCACGAGCAGCCTTCCTCAATGGTGATGGCTGCCCGGCTCTTTTGCAGCTCGGGGAGTATTGTCTCAGTATCCAGTGGCTTCACCGATCGGGCATTAATCACCGTCGCATCGATACCCATTTCGCTCAGTTTATCGGCAGCGTCCAGTGCTTGGTTGACCATAGTGCCAATAGCCAGTAGGCAGATATCTGATCCTTCGCGCAGAACCTCAGCACGAGTGACGTCCATGTGAGTATGCGGAATCTCGTTGAAGGTGGAGCGAGGGTATCTTAACGTCACAGGCCCAGATTGATGCAATACAGCCCATCGGAGCATATTCCGTAACTCGGTGCCATCAGCAGGTGCTAAAACTGTGAGGTTAGGTATCGTCCGCATTACCGCCAAATCGAAAGCACCATGATGTGTCGGGCCGTCATCACCGACTAGGCCTGCCCGATCTAATGCTATAACGGCATGCAGGTTTTGAATGCAGATGTCGTGAAGCAGCTGATCATATGATCGCTGCATAAAACTGCTGTATACGGCAAAGATGGGTATCATGCCATCGGCAGCTAGACCAGCAGCAAAACAGGTTCCGTGCTCTTCGGCGATACCCACAT